>CALCPC010000105.1 GCA_937900975.1 uncultured Paracoccaceae bacterium | reverse complement strand
CGGGCGTGGCGCGGGGGATGGGCGCGGGCGCCGCTGAGGCCGGGACCGACGGCGCGGCGGCGGGTTGAAGCGATGCGGCGGCGGCGGCGGGCGGGCGCGTCTCCCAGGTCACGCCGATCTGGCGCGGCGGATCGCCGATCCGGCGCGCGCCGCTGCCGTTGAGCCACCAGCCCCCCGCGGGCAATGGCGGCGGCGCGGCAAAGGTCTCCAGCGGGCGGACCGCCGCCCCCCGGCCGCGAAACAACCCTTCGAGATCGAGCGCCACCCCGGCCACGGCCATCTGCCCCACCGCGGCCAGAAACCCCGGCATCCCCTGCCCGGGGTCGAGCGCGATCGCCCGGTGCGGCCGGTCCGTCAAAATCCGCCCGACAAGCCCGGTCAGCACCCGACCGGGGCCGATCTCGACAAAAACCCGCGCCCCGGCGGCGTGCATCGCGCGGATCTCGTCCATAAACGCCACCGGGGCGGTCAGATGGCCGGCCAGCACCGCCGCCGGATCGGGCCCGTGCGGCGCAGCGGTCGTGTTCGACCAGACCGGCGCCACGGGCGGCGCCCTGGGCGCGCGGCCCAACGCCGGGGCCTGAGCCGCCGCCGCCGGCGCCATCGACGGCGCGTGAAAGGCGGCGCCGACCGCCAGCCGTCTTGCGGTGATGCCCACAGCCGCCAGATCGCGGGCCAGCGCGTCGAGCGCGGGCACGGGCCCCGCCACCACGACTTGATCGGGGGCGTTGTGATTGGCCAGCACCAGATCGGGGTGGGCTGCCAGCGCGGCCGCTATCCGCGCCGCCGGGGCGGCGATGGCCAGCATGCCCCCCGCCCCGTTCTCCGCAGCCCCCGACGCCGCCCCTGACGCCGCCGCCGCCATCGCCTGCCCACGCGCGCGCGCAAGGTCGAGAAACGCGGGCAAAGGCAGCGCGCCGGCGGCGTGGAGCGCCGTGAACTCCCCAAAACTGTGGCCCGCGAACATCGCCGGCGACAGGCCCAGCATCTCGGACGCCGCGCGCCAAAGCGCTGCCGAGACGGCGCCAAGCGCGGGTTGCGCGATCTCGGTCGGTGTCAGATCGGCGCCGGCCTCGAAAAGAAGCGCGCCAAGCCCCGCCGAAAACACCCCGCCAGAGCGGCGAAGCACCGTGTCCGCCGCCTCCAGCCCCGCGGCCACCGGCGGCAAATAGACGCCAAGCGCCTGGCCCATGCCCGCCTGCTGCGCGCCCTGGCCGGGGAAAAGCGCGGCGACAGGCCCCGCCGCCGCCCCGCTCTCAAGCGCGATACCGGGGGGCAGCGGCGCGGCGGCGTTTGAATGGCCGTCTAGATGGGCCGCGAGTAGGGCCAGATCGCGGTCGAGCGCTGTGGGCGCTGCAAAGACCAGCGCCGCGCGGGCGCCGGCGGCGGGAGCGAAGGATGCGGCCAGGCTGGCGGCCAGATCGCGGCCAAACGCTTGCACCCGGTCGGGATCCTCCGCCCCCCGCGCCGCCAGAACCCCGCGCAGCGCCGCCACGCGGGCGGCGAGCCCGGCCGTGTCGGGCGCCGACAAGAGGCAAAGCTCCGCCGGCCAAAGCGGGATCGCCGGATGGCGGTGCACGGGGCGATAGGCGCCGCGGTATTCCTCGAGTGTCGCGTGAAAATTGGTGCCGCCAAAGCCGAAGGCCGAGACGGACGCGCGCCGCGGCGGCCCGTGCGAGAGCCAGGGCTCGGCCGCCGCGGGCAGGCGGAAGGGGGCGTCGGGGGCCGCCAGCGCGGGGTTCGGCGGGCCGACATCGCCATGGGGCGGCAAGACGCGGTGGTGGAGCGCAAGCGCTGTTTTGACAAGCCCCGCCAGCCCCGCCGCCGCCTTGGTGTGCCCGATATTGGATTTGACCGAGCCGATGGCCGCCGGCCGGCGCGCCGCCGTGCCGCCAGCCGCCATCGCGTCGTCTGTGGCGGGCCCTGTCGCGTCGCCTGTTGCGTCTCCTGTGGCGTCTCCTGTGGCGTCGTCTGTTGCGGGCGCCGCCGCGTCTCCCGTCACGTCTCCTATCACCGAGACCCCAAGCGTATCCGAGCAAGCGGCATCATATGGCGCACCATGCGCACCGCCCTGTCGAGGCGTGTCACCCGCGCTGGACGCGCCGTGGTCAGTCTGCGCGCCGGGCGCGCTGTGCTCAGTCTGCGCGCCGGGCGCGGGGCCGCCCGCGCTGCCGTCAGAAGGCGCCGCGTCCCAAGCCTCTTGCGCCCCCGCGTCCGCGGCTTTTGGAGGCGCATCCGCCTGCGGGGGCTCCGTTGGCACGAACGCTCCTCGGCGCTCCGCAAAACCTGCCGCGCTGTGCGGTGTACGCGCCGGCGCCCCGCCGCGGCGTCCTTCATCCGCGCCGACATGCGCTGTGGGAACGTTGTCTGTCGTGAGCGGGCGGCGATTGGTGTCGCCCGCCCCGGGCGCGTCAGTGTCGCCCGCCCCGGGCGCGTTGGTGTCACCCGCCCCGGGCGCGTTGGTGTCACCCGCCTCGGGCGCGTCAGTGTCGCCCGCCCCGGGCGGTTCATCCCGGAGTGCGGTTGGGGTTCTTGTGATCGCAGAGGCGCGGGTTGCGGTGCTGGGCTGCCGCGCTTTGGGCACCCCAGTGCCGGGGCCGCGACCCGCGCTGTTGGGGCCCGCCCCGGGGGCGCGCTCCGCAACGGCGCGGGCCTCCTTGACCAGGGCCGCGGTGCTGGTCAGTTCCGCCGTGTCGCCGGCCACCGTCCCGGTGCCATGCGCCTCGAACAGCGCCACGGTCTCGGGCCCGTACCCCGCCTCGGCATAGGCCCGGCACATCGCGCGCAGCTGGCCCTCGGGCTCGGGCGCATAAAGCGCGCGCGCGCGCCCGTCCGAGGACGCGCCGATTCCCTTGAGCACCGCGTAAATCCGGTCCCCCGCGGCCTCCGCATCGGCCAGCCGCTTCAGCGCCACCATCACGATCCCCTCCGAGATCGCGATCCCGTCGCCATCGGCCCCGAAAGCGCGGCTGCGGCCCGTCGGCGACAGCGCGCCCGTCTGGGCAAAACACATGTAAGAGAACGGGTTTTGCTGGGTGTCGAGCCCGCCGGCCAGCATGAGGTCGGCGCGCCCGGTCTCCAGCTCCGCCGCCGCCTGGTAGACCGCCGCCAGCGCCGAGGCGCAGGCCGCGTCGACCGAGGCGTTCATCCCGCCGAGATCCAGCCGGTTGGAAATCCGTCCGGCCACCACGTTGACAAGCAGCCCGGCAAAACTGTCCTCGGACCAGGCCGGCAGCCGCGCGGCGAGCGCGGGGTCGAGATGGCCGGCAAAGCGCGGCAGCTCTGCGCGCAGCGTCAGCTGCTGGCCAACATCGCCGACCCCGGCCGAGGTGCCGACCACGATCCCGGTGCGCGCCCGCGCCGCCGGCGACAGCGCGCCCGCTGCCGCAGCAGCGGCATCCGCTCCAGCCTCGCCCCCCGCCCCGACATCCGCCAGCGCCGCCTCGGCCAGCATCAGCCCCATCAGCTGCATCGGATCGATGCTCTCCAGGCTTTTGGGCGGAATGCCGTAGCGCATCGGGTCGAAGGCGAGATCGGCCAGAAACCCGCCCCAGCGGGCGTAGATCCGGTCCGTCCCCCGCTTTTCCGCATCCCAGTAAAGCCGCCAGTCCCAGCGGTGGCGCGGCACTTCGGTCACGCTGTCGCGCCGGGCCAGGACATTGGCCCAGAAGGCGGCCGCATCCCGCGCGCCCGGCAGCGCCGTGGCCAGCCCCACGATCGCGATGTCGCGCGGGCCGGGGCCGGCGGCGGCGGCGCGCTGGGGCCGGGGTGGGCAGAGAACCTGCGCAGCCCCCTCGGTGACGGCGGCATGAAGGGCCGCCAGGGTTTGCGTGCTGCGCGCCAGCCCCGCGACCTGGCCGATCATATACATCCCGCCCGCCGCCTGCTCGGCGCCATCGCGGGGGGCAAGCCTGCCCGTCTCGTCGCGCATCTCGCCCTTGGCCGCGAGGCGCAGCTTGCCCTGGATCATCGCGTCAAGCCGGGCCGAGCGGGTTTCGCCATCGATGCCGGGGGCGGTGTCGAGCCGCGCGGCCTCGCCCAAGAAATCGGCCACAAAGGGCGTCCGGGCCGAGCGGCTGACATGGCCGGGTCCGGTGGTCAGGCTGACCGTCTCTTCGGCGGCCAGAACCGTGGCCTGGAATTGCGCCAGCACCGCCCCGGTGGCCACGATCTCCTCGGTAAAGACATAGGCGCTGCCCATCAGAAGGCCGATCTTTGCCCCCGCGGCCGTCAGCGGCGCCGCCATCCGCTGGACCAAGGCCGAGGAGCGCGCATCGTGGATGCCGCCGGCAAAGACCAGCGTCAGGTCCGAGGCCCTGATCCGGCCGGCCGCGATCTCGGCCTCGGCCGCAGCGATCACAGCCCCCCAAAGCGTGAGACAAGAGAGCGGGCCGATATGGCCGCCGCATTCGCGCCCCTCGACCACAAAGCGCCGGGCGCCGGCGGCAAGCCAGGGCGCCAGAAAGCCCGGCAGCGGCAAGTGCAGGAAACTGGCCAGCCCCAGGGCCTCCAGCGCGCGGGCCTGCTCGGGCCGGCCGCCGGCCAGAAGGGCGGCGGCGGGGCGGGTCGGGGCGGCGAGCACGGCAGCGATCTGTGCGTCATAGGTCGCTTTGGGCAGAAACGCGAGCAGCCCCACCCCCCAAGGCAGCACGCCCCAAGGCCGCTGCCCTTCGGCGCCCCGCCCCTCGGACGGGCCGGTCATCGCCCCGGTTAGGGGCGTGGTTTTAGTAGCCCCGGTTAGGGGCGTGGTTTTAGCGGCCCCGTTTCGGGGCGTGGTTTTAGTAGCCCCGTTTCGGGGCGTAGTTTTAACCTCCCCGGTTAGGGGTGTTGTTTCAGGCGCCCCGGTTGCAGGCTTTGTTTGAGGCACGCCGCCCCCGGGCGCTGCTAGGGGCACGCCGCCCCCGGGCGCTGTTTGAGGCGCCCCGCCTCCGGGCGCTGTTTGAGGCGTCCCGCCTCCGGGCGCTGTTTGAGGCGTCCCGCCTCCGGGCATTGTTTGAGGCGTCCCGCCTCCGGGCGCTGTTTTTAAAGCCCTCCCCTCCGACGGCCTCAGAGGCCCGACGTCTTCCGGCAGCCCATCGTCTGTTCCGCCCTTTGGCATCCTCTCGGTCGCGCTGGCCTTTGGCGTCCTTTCGGGCGCACTGGCCCTTAGCGTCCTTTCGGGCGCGCTGGTTCCCGCCGCTGCCTTGGACGTGGCGCCATCTTGCGCGATCTCAGGGACTGGCCCCGTCTCGGGGATGGGGGGCGACGTGATCTCCGGCGGGGCGCCCGGCTCCCCCTCCGGCGTGTGGCCCGAGCCCCGTTCCGGCGGTGCGCCGAAGCTCAATGCCGGCGGTTCACCGGGGGCCGGGGCCTCGGCGGAATTCGGTGTCACGCCGGCAGGCGCGCTTTCCGATGTCGCGCCGGCAGGCGTGCTTTCCGGTGTCACGCCGGCAGGCGTGCTTTC
>CALCPC010000104.1 GCA_937900975.1 uncultured Paracoccaceae bacterium | reverse complement strand
CGCCTCCATCCGGCGCATCGCTTCCTCGCCCAAGGCGCGCAGGACATCCGCGTCGGTGCCCGAAAAGCGCGCGGCCACGGGCGCGCCGCCGCCGGGTCCGAACACCAACCGCTCTGTCCGGAACTCCGCCTCCGGGAACGCCGCCGCCCCGAACGCGTCAAGATCGGCGCGCAGCGCGGGAATATCCTCGATGCTTTCGGTCCGAATGATCAGATGCCCATAGCTCGCGTTCGGATCCTCCGCCGCATAGGTCAGCAAAAAGCGCGAGGCCCCCTGCCCCACGAAGCTTGCCACCGACACGACATCGTCCCGCGCCGCCAGCCAATCCTCTAAAACGCGCATATCGTCGGCCGTAGTGCCGATCGCGGCCCCCTGCGGCAGCTTGTAATGGGCAAAGAAAAGCGGCGTGTTAGAGTTGGGAAAGAACTGCTGACGGACCTGGCCAAAGCCCCAATAGCAGGCCACCGTTTACCCGATCAGCACCAGCACCACACCCCAACGCAGCCGCAAAGCGCCGCGCAGCATCGCCCCGTAGGCGCGGAACAGCACACCGCCATAGGCATCGCCGCCGCCTTCCTTGCCCTGCTGAAAAACGTAGTGGCCAAGAAGCGGGGTAACGGTCAGCGCCAAAATCCAGGAGAGCAGCAGCGATATCCCGATCACAGCGAAAAGCGAGAACATGAACTCCCCCGTCGAATCGGGGCTGAGCCCGATGCCGGCGAAGGCCATGATCCCGATCACCGTTGCGCCAAGCAGCGGGATCTGGGTCTTCGACCCCGCCTCATCGGCCGCCGCGCGCGAGGATTTGCCGCGCAGCATCGCGATCTGCATCCCCTCCGCCACAACAATGGCGTTGTCGACCAGCATCCCCATCGCGATGATCAGCGCGCCAAGCGAGATCCGCTCCATCTCGATCCCGAATATCCCCATGAAAAAAAGCGTGCCGACAACCGTCAAAAGCAGCGTGCTGCCCACGACCAGGGCCGCGCGCCAGCCCATAAAGACGGCCAGCACGACCACCACGATGCTGACCGACATCGCAAGGTTGACCAAGAACGCGGTCGAGCTTTCGTCGACGACGACGTGTTGTTCATAGATCGGATGGATCTCGACGCCATAGGGGATCTCGGGTTGCAGCGCCTCCAGCTTGGCGGCGACGGCGTTGCCGACCGTCACGATGTTTTCGGACGAAAGACCCGAGACGCCCAGCGTGAACGCCTCCTGCCCGTCAAAGCGGATGAGAAGGCTTGGCGCGACCTCCCGCGCGCGGAACACGGTGGCCAGGTCGACCAGGTTTACAACCTGCCCCCCGACGCCCACGGAGAGCCCCGCAATCTCAGACACGGTGTCAGAGCCTTCAGGCGGGGCGATCCGGATCCTTTGGCCGTTTTGGTCCAGCATCCCCGCCGGTGAGACGCTGTCGGCGGTGGCAATGGCGTTGACAAAGGCGTCGGGCGGTATGTTTTGGTTGACCGACAGCGACATGTTGGGCTCAACAAAAATGGCCTCGTCCGGCAGCCCTTGGACATCGACATCTGCGACGCCGGCGACGGTCAGGATCTCGCGGCGCAAATAGCGGGACAGCCGGTGAATTTCCGCGTCCGAGAAGCCCTCGGCCGTCACCGCATAAAAGATGCCGAAAACGTCGCCGAAACTGTCATTGACCAAGGACGGGCCGGCGCCCTCGGGCAACATGCCGGCCGCGTCGTTCACGCGGTTTCGCAGCTTGC
>CALCPC010000103.1 GCA_937900975.1 uncultured Paracoccaceae bacterium | reverse complement strand
AACCAATTCTCCTGTGTGTGCGTGGGGCCCCTTGCGGCCCGCTTCCCCCCCCCCCCCCCGGGTGGGGGGGGGGGGGGGGGGGGGTCCCGTCTCCGGGGGGTGGGGGTGTCAGCTTTCCCCAGGCGTGAACCCGCCCCCGGTCGGTGTGTCGAGGCAATAGACATCTCCCGGCCAGACAACCGTTCGGTCCGCGGATGCCAGCGTCTCGTGCCGGCCGTCCGCGCGCACCACCCAGGAACGACCGGTCGGGCCGGCGCCGCCGGCTCCTTGCCCTGTCGCCCCCACGACACGGTGCCCGCCGAGGACCGCAAGCTCCATCTCTTCCAAAAACCGTGTCCGCCGATGCGTCCCGTCGCCGCCCCGAAGCGCCCCTGCGCCGCCGGTTCCACGCCGGATTTGAAAGGCCTCCAGCACCACTGGAAAGCGCCATTCCAAAACCTCGGGATCGGTAAGGCGCGAGTTTGTCATATGGGTGTGAACGCCGGATGTTCCGGGATGGCCCCGGCCATCGGTCAGCCGGCCGGCACCGGATCCGCCGCAGATCGTCTCATAATACTGGTGCCGGGCGTTGCCCCAGGTCGTGTTGTTCATCGTCGATTGCGCCGCCGCCTGAACGCCGAGCGCCAGGAGCAGCGCCGATGTCACGGCTTGGCTTGTCTCGACATTGCCCGCGATGATTGCCGCGGGGTAGGCCGGGCTGAGCATCGTCCCTTCTGGCAACACCACGCGCAGCGGTTTCATCACGCCTTCGTTCATCGGAATGTTGTCGGCGACCAGCAGGCGAAACACGTAGAGCACGGCGGCCATCGTCACGGGCTCTGGCGCGTTGTAATTGGTCGGCAGCTCGGCCGTTGTGCCGGTGAAATCGACCGTCGCACTGCGCGCCGCGCGGTCGACGGTGATCTTGACATGGATCGCCCGCGGCGCCCCGTCGTAGTCGGGATCCATGTGATAGACATATTCGGCATCGTCCAGGGTTTCGATCGCGGCGCGCACGCAGGCCTCTGCGTTGTCTTGGACATGGGCCATATAGGCCTCGACCACGTTAAGCCCGTATTGCGCGATCATCTGGGTAAGTTCCTGCGCACCTTTCTCGCAGGCCGCGACCTGCGCTTTGAGGTCGGCGATGTTGATGTCGACCGCCCGCACCGGATAGGGCGCGCCGAGGAGGAGCGCGCGGGTCTCCTCCTCGCGAAACCGACCGCGGTCGACCAGTTTCCAATTGTCGATATAGGCCCCTTCTTCGTGGATCGTGCGGCTGTCGGGCGGCATTGAGCCGGGCGTCAGCCCGCCCACATCCGTGTGGTGGCCCCGCGCGGACGTGAAGAACAGGACGCGGCTGCTGGTGGCATCCCAGACCGGACTGACCACGGTAATGTCGGGCAGGTGCGTGCCGCCGTTGTAGGGCGCGTTAAGCACAAAGACATCGCCCGGCGCCATATCGGGGTTGCCGGCGATCACGGTTTTCACGCTTGCGCCCATGGAGCCGAGATGCACCGGCATGTGAGGCGCGTTGGCGATGAGGTCGCCGGCCGCGTCGAAGACCGCGCAGGAAAAGTCGAGCCGCTCTTTGATGGTTACGCTGGCGGCCGTGTTTTCCAGGACTGCGCCCATTTGCTCGGCGATGGACATATAGAGGTTGTTGAAGACTTCGAGCATCACAGGGTCAGCCCGGGTGCCGGCGACCATGGCGGGCGCGCGGGCTTCGATCCGGGTAAGCGCCACGTGATCGAGCGCTGTGATCTCGGCCTGCCAGCCCGGCGCGATGAAAATCGTCGTGTGATCCTCCACCAGCACGGCAGGGCCGGTGAGCCGGGCGCCGCGCGGCATCGCTGCGCGGCGGACAAAGCGGCAATCGGCCCAGGCGCCATTGACATAAACCGGCGCGGACAGCGCGGTCGGAAGGTCGCGCTCGGCCACATCTTGGCGCGGGCCGGGCGCCTCGGAGAGATCGGCGGCTTCGCCCACAGCCTCGACCGAGACGGCCTCGATGACCAGCGGCGCGGCGCCGGGGTCGAAACCGAACCGGGTCCGGTGCGCGGTCTGGAAAGCGGCTTGCAGCGCCGGCACATCGCCGAACGGGATCGGCAGCGCCGTATCGGTCCCCGCAACCTTCAAATGCAGCGTGTGGTGCAGCGCGATCCGGGCCTCGGGCACGCCTTGGCCCTCCACCTCCCCCAGAACGGTTGCGGCCAGGCGCTCAAGCTCTGCGGCCGCCGCAAGCCGCGTTTCGGCGGAAAGCGGCGCCTCCATCGCCTGCGCGCGGCTGGCACGGATATCGGCAAGACCCATACCGTAAGCCGACAGAAGCGAGGCCATCGGATGGATGAGGCAGCGCGTCATACCAAGCCGGTCGGCGATGGCACAGGCCGCCTGCGCACCGGCGCCCCCAAAGACCGTGAGGCAATAGCCGGTGACGTCGTGGCCACGCTCTACGCTGATTTTCTTGATCGCATTGGCCATGTTTTCGACCGCGATGCGCAAAAATCCCTCGGCAGCGTCCTCGGCGCTGAGCCCGGCCTCGGCGGCCAGGGGCGCGAGGCGGTCGCGCGTCGCGGCGACGTCAAGCGGTTGGTCGCCGCCGGGGCCGAAAATGGCTGGAAAGAACTCAGGCCGCAGCCGGCCGAGCGCGACATTCGCGTCCGTTACGGCCAGCGGGCCGCCACGGCCATAGCTGGCCGGGCCGGGGTCGGCGCCGGCGCTTTCCGGCCCGACCTGCATCCGCCCGCCGTCATAGCGCAGGATCGAGCCGCCGCCGGCGGCCACCGTGTGGATGTTCATCATCGGCGCCGTGATGCGGACGCCCGCAACCTCGGAATTCAAGACCCGCTCAAAACTGCCGGCGATATGGCAGACTTCCGTTGACTCGCCGCCCATATCAAAGCCGATGATGCGGTCTGCGCCGGCAAGGGCGTAGGTGCGCACGGCGCCGACGACGCCGCCGGCGGGGCCGGAAAGGATCGCGTCCTTGCCTTGGAAGAGCCGCGAATCAGTCAGACCGCCCGAGGACTGCATGAACATCACCCGGCCCCCGACTTCGCCTTCGAACGCCGCTTCGATCCGGTCGATATAGGCGCGCAGGATCGGCGTGAGATAGGCATCGACCACCGTCGTGTCGCCGCGGCTGACCATTTTCATCAAGGGCGAAACCTCGTGGCTGACCGACACTTGCGCAAAGCCGAGCCTGCGGGCAATCGCCGCGGCCGCAGCCTCATGCGCGGGGTGGCGGTAGCCGTGGACAAAAACGATGGCGCAGGCGGTCAGCCCCTGGGCCAGCGCCGCGGCGAGCGCGGTTTCGAGCGCCGGCGCGTCGAGCGGTTGCTCTACCGTGCCATCGGCGCGGACGCGCTCCCGCGCTTCGATCACGTCGGCATAGAGCATTTCGGGCAGGATAATGTGGCGGTCGAAAAGGCGCGGCCGGTGTTGGTAGCCGAGGCGCAGCTGCTCTCCCAAACCTTGGGTGGTGACAAGAACGACCGGCGCGCCCTTACGCTCTAACAAGGCATTGGTGGCGACGGTGGTGCCCATTTTGAGCGCGCCGACGCGGTCGGCGGGGATTGGCGCGTCGGGCGCGAGGTCGAGGAAGCGGCGAATGCCGGCCAGCGCCGCATCGGCATAGTGCCCCGGGTTTTCAGACAGCAGTTTGGCAGTTTTCAGGTCGCCCGCCGGCGTCCGCGCGACGATGTCCGTAAAGGTGCCGCCGCGGTCGATCCAGAAATCCCAAGCCCCGTCGGTCATCGCCCTCTCCCACCGTTTTAACCCTGTTAGGCGTTGGGCAGCGGGCGCGCAATCGGGGGTTTTCCGATCTGGCGGCGGGGCGGGGGTGCGGCTAAGCTTTGGCCATGTCGATTTGGAACCGGATTGCCGAGGCATTGCAGGCGCTGCGCGCGGGGGAGGGGCTGTCGGCGATTTTCGACCGGCTGAAATCGCCGCCCGAACGCTCGGTCGCGTTTGCCATCGCGGTCATCTCGCTTGGCGCGAAAATGGCGAAGGCCGACGGTCAGGTCAGCCGGTCAGAGGTCGCGGCGTTCCGCGAGGTTTTTCACATTGCGCCAGAGGAGGAGGCGAACGCGGCGCGGGTTTTCAACCTGGCGCGCCAGGACGTCGCGGGATACGAGATATACGCCCGGCGGATCGGCGGCATGTTCGCGGGCGACCGGGCGGTTTTGGAGAACCTTTTGGAGGGGCTTTTTCACATCTCGCTGGCCGATGGGTTTTATCACGCGGCCGAGAACGATTTTCTGAAAACAACGGCTGCGCATCTCGGCCTTTCCGACCGGCAGTTTCGGGCCGTGCGGGCGCGCCATGTGCCCGATTGCGCCCCCGATCCCTATACCGTTCTGGGCGTCGAGCCCGAGCAAAGCATAGACGAAATTCGCAGCGCCTGGCGCAGCTTGATCCGCGAGACGCATCCCGACCGCCTGATCGCCAAAGGGCTGCCCGAGGAGGCGGTGAAGCTGGCCACGCGGCGGCTTTCGGCGATCAACGATGCCTGGGATGAGATTCAAACCCGCCACGCCGCGCGGCAAGATCCGGGCGTGACAAACCGGGGTTGAGTGCCCATATCTTGCCCATGCAAAAAGCCGTGACCCTTGCGCTGCTGATCCTTGCCGCGCCCGCCTTTGCCCAATCGGAGCCCGAACCCGGCGATCAGCGGCCTTTTTTGGAGCGCTGGGCCGATGACATGATGCGCGATTTCGTCGATGAGATTTCGCCGGAATTGGAGCGGTTTTTCGACCGGGTTGGGCCGGAGCTGGACGGAATGTTCGCTGAGATCATGCCGCGGCTGCAGGAGCTTTCCGATCTTGTCGGCGGTCTGGCCCAGTACGAAATGCCAGAGCTTTTGCCGAACGGCGACATTATCATGCGCCGCAAATCGACGGCCCCGCCGGTGACGGTCGACCCCGAAACCAACGCCCCAATCGAGCTCTAAGCGAAAGCACACCGATGACCATGCCCCGCCCCTTCACGCCCCGCCCCGCCGCGCGCAATTTCGATGCCAAGGACGCCGCCGGCGGTCCGGATCTCGGCGCGCTGCCGGTTTGGGATTTAACGGATCTTTATGCGGGCCAGGAGGATCCGAAGCTTGCCGCGGACCTTGAGAGCTTGGCCAAGGATGCGTCCGCCTTTGCCACGCTTTACGAGGGCAAGCTTGCGCTTTTGACGGCCGGCGAGATGCGCAGCGCGTTGGAGCGGCTTGAGGCGCGCAGCCGGCTGGAGACGCGGGTGATGAGCTTTGCCGACCTCCTTTACGCGCAGAACACCAGCGATGCGGGGCGGGCGAAGTTTTATTCCGACATCCAGGCCAAGCTGACGGAGGTTTCCACGCCGCTGGTCTTTTTTGACCTAGAGGTCAACCGCGTGCCCGATGACGTCCTGGAAGGGTGGCTGTCCACGGACGCCGAACTGGCCCGCTATCGGCCGCTGTTCGAGCGGATCCGGGCGATGAAACCCTATCAGTTGAGCGATGAGGTGGAGCGGCTTTTGCACGACCAAAGCGTTGTGCGGGGGGCTTGGGTGACGCTTTTCGATGAGGCTATGGCGGGGATGCGGTTCGAGGTGGACGGCAAGGCGCTGGCGCTGGAGGCTGCGCTGAACCTGCTGACCGATCACGCCCGCCCGCGCCGCCAGGCCGGGGCAGAGGCGCTGGCCAAGGGGCTGGCGGAAAAGCAACAGCTTTTCGCGCGCATCACCAACACTTTGGCCAAGGACAAGGAAATCACCGATCGCTGGCGCCAAATGCCGACACCCCAGACCGGCCGGCATTTGGCCAACCAAGTCGAGCCCGAGGTGGTCGACGCGTTGCGCAGCGCCGTCGTCGCCGCCTATCCCGATCTTAGCCATCGCTATTATGCTTTGAAGGCCAAGTGGTTGGGTTTGGATATGCTGGAGGTCTGGGACCGGTCCGCCCCGCTGCCGACGGAGGCCCAAAAGATCGTGCCATGGGGCGAGGCGGAGGGGATCGTGCTCGACGCCTATGGCGAGTTCGACCCGCGCATGGCCGAGCTTGGTAAGCCGTTTTTTGAGAGGGGCTGGATCGACGCCGGTGCGACGCCGGGCAAGGCGCCGGGGGCGTTCGCGCATCCCACGGCCACCGATGTGCACCCGTATTTGATGCTGAATTATCTTGGCAAGCCGCGGGATGTGATGACGCTGGCGCATGAGTTGGGGCATGGCGTTCACCAGGTCTTGGCCGCAGGGCAGGGGGAGCTTTTGGCCCGGACGCCGCTGACCTTGGCTGAGAC
>CALCPC010000102.1 GCA_937900975.1 uncultured Paracoccaceae bacterium | reverse complement strand
GGCGCAGCCGGAGTTGGCGCGATCTTGATCTCGCGCGCACCGGGATGCTGCCCTTTGTTTTTGAGGACGGTATGGGGTTCGAGGCCTATGTCGACTACGCCCTCGATGTGCCGATGTATTTCGTCTATCGCGACGGCGTCTATATCGACGCGCGCGGCCAATCGTTTCGTGATTTTTTGGATGGCACGCTGCCCGCGCTGCCCGGTGAGAAGCCCCAGCTCAGCGATTGGGGCGATCATCTTACGACGATTTTCCCAGAGGTTCGGATCAAGAAGTTTATGGAGATGCGCGGCGCGGATGGCGGGCCCTGGCGCCGGCTTTGCGCGCTTCCCGCGCTTTGGGTGGGGCTGCTTTACGATTCTGCGGCGCTGGATGCCGCGCATGATCTGTGCCGCGGGTGGACGGCGGAGGAGCGGGAGACGCTGCGCGTCGACGCCTCGGTGCTGGGCCTGGAAGCCACGATCCAGGGGCGGCGTTTGCGCGATGTGGCGCGGGAGATGCTGGAGATCTCACGCGCCGGGCTTAGCGCCCGGGCCCGCGCCGGCGCTGGTGGGCTGATCCCCGATGAGACCCATTTCCTCAATGCACTGCAGGAGATCGTCGAAAGCGGACAAACCCCGGCGGATGAGCTTTTGGCGGCGTATCACGGCCCCTGGGGGGAGGATTTGCGAAAAATCTACGCGGCCCACGCCTATTAGATTTGGTGAAATGCCTGGACCCGATAGCGCTGCCTGAAATCAAAGGGTTCAACGCGGTACGGGATGCTTGAAGTCTTGGGTGTTTCTGGACCCGCGATCGGGGGCGCGCGGCACCGGCTACTTTCCGGCGCCGATCCGGGGCTCTGTCCCCGCGCGCAGCCGCGCGATGTTTTCCCGGTGACGCCAGGTGACGATGCCGATCAAGGGGGGGGCTATCCAAAGCGCGTCGGCCCGGCCAACCAGGGGCAGCCAGATCGCCATGGAAAGGGTGGCGGCAAGGCCCGCGACCGACGAAATGCGCGTCAGCGCGGCTGTCGCGGCCCACGTGGCGCAGGCCAAAATCCCCGCCAGCGGGTTCAGCGCCAACAGCAGGCCGAGAACTGTGGCGATCCCCTTACCGCCCCGAAAGCCAAGCCAGACTGGAAAAAGATGGCCCAAAACGGCCGCAAAACCGGCGGCCAGCGCAGCCCCCTCACCGCCAATGGCACGGGCGAGCAACAAGGCGGCGCCACCCTTGCCAGCATCGAGGATCAGGGTCAGGGCCGCGGCGGTTTTGTTGCCGGTGCGCAACACGTTTGTGGCGCCGATGTTGCCCGCCCCGATCTGGCGCAGATCGCCGAGGCCAAATAGGCGCGCGATCACGATGCCAAAGGGGATCGCGCCCAAAAGATACCCCAGACCCGCCGCCAAGATCAGATCCATCACGCCCCAAAAACCGGACGACCGGCCACCCATGTCGTGGTCACCTTGCCCTGCAATCTGGCGAGATCGAAGGGGGTGTTTTTCGACTTCGATTGCAGGCCGGCGCGGTCCAGCACGAAGGGCGCTTCGGCGTCGAAAAGGACCAGATCGCCCGGCGCGCCCACCGCGATGCGCCCGCAGTCCAGCCCCAAAAGCCGCGCCGGGTTTAGCGACAGCGCGCGGAACAGCGCCGGCAGGTCCAGCGCGGCGCTGTGGGTCAGGCGCAGCGCCGCCGGCAACAGCGTCTCAAGCGCCACGGCGCCGCTGGCGGCCTCCTCAAACGGCAGGCGCTTTGACTCTTCGTCCTGGGGCGTGTGCATAGAGCTGCTCACATCGATCACCCCATCGGCCAGTGCGGCAACGGTCGCTGACCGGTCCTCTTCGCAGCGCAGCGGCGGTTTGACTTTAAAAAACGTCCGATAGTCGCTGACATCGAATGTGTTCAGCGTCAGATGGTGGATCGAGGTTCCGGCCGTCACCGGCAAGCCCGCCTGTTTTGCGCGGGCCAAGGCCGGCAGCGCATCCGCCGTCGTGATCTGATCGGCATGGAGCCGGACGCCCGTCATCTCGGCCAGGGCAAGATCGCGCTCTAATTGCATCCGTTCGGCGATCGGCGGCACCGCGGGAAGTCCCAGTTTGGCAGCAAAGGGGCCCGCGGTCATCGCCGCGCCATCCGACAGGCTTGGCTCTTGCACATGGGTGACAAGCAGTGTGTCCAGACCCGCGGCATAGGTCATGGCGCGCGACAAGATGCGCGCGTCCGCGACGGGCCGGTCGGCATCGCTGAAGGCGACGGCGCCCGCATCCTTCAAAAAGCCGATTTCGGTCATTTCGCGCCCTCTGCGGCCCTTGGTCAAGGCGGCCATGGGCAGTACCCTCACTTTGCATTCCGCTTCGGCCCGCTGCAGAAAAAACTGCAGCATCTCGGGCGTGTCGAGCGGGGGCTCGGTGTCGGGGCGCGTGACCATCGTGGTCACGCCCCCGGCGGCGGCGGCGAGGCCTGCCGTCCGAAAGCTTTCCTTGTGCCGTTCGCCCGGCTCGCCGATCTTAACGCCGACATCGACGATCCCGGGCGCAAGGCATTGGCCGCGGCAATCGCGGGCGCCCTCGGGAACCTGCGCGCCCGATCCGATATCGACGATCCGACCGGCGCTCAGCGTCACCCACCCGAGTTTTTCCGTGCCCGCCTCGGGGTCGATCAGGCGCGCGTTCGCCAGGATCTGCCGCGCGCCGGTCGGGTCATCGTTTGCCGCCTGGTTCATAAGCGGGTGGAGAGCATCGGCGCGCGCGGTTTGTCAAGCTTCGCCGTGTCGTGTCAGAACAGCATCGCGACATCCGCGGCGCCAACCGTTGGGCGCGCCAACATCTGGGGCGCGGCGGTTTCGATCCCTGGGAAAAGCTCCAGCACCTCATCGCGGTGCGCGGTGCCGAGCGTCGAGGAAAGCGCGCCCGGGTGCAGGCTTTCGGACCAAAGCCCGTCGACCTGGATCAGCGCATGGGCCTCCAGCATCACATGGACATAGGTCACCGTCTCCGCTGGTCCGCGCCGCACCTGCACATCGTCGACCAGATCGCGCGCGGCCACCAAAACCTCGTCCGTGCCAAACAGCGCCGCCGCCTTCCAGCCCGAGACCATAACGCGGTGGCCGGCCGAGACGCGCGTCGCACCGTGCGCCCCGAACGCACCCGCCGCGATTTCGATCGGCCGCCGGTCCGGGAATTGCGCCAGCATCTCCGCGCTCAGCGTTGTGGACCCGATCCAGGCAATCGGTTGCGCGCCTTGGTCGCGCGTCAGCACGACATCGCCCGGCGCCAATGTCTCGATCCGGCGGGGCCCATCCGGCGTTGCGACTAGCGCGCCGGCGGTAAAACAGATAAAGCTGTCCTCGATGACGATGTTTGCCGTGCCGCTAAAGCTGATGATCTCGATATACTGCACGCCGTAATCGGTCTCGACCCGCAGGCGCGTTTCATTGTCTGCCGCACCCGGCACAGTGCTGGCCGTCTGATCGCCGACATAGAACACGAATGTGTCGTCATCGTCGCCGAAGATCGCGAAAGAGGTGGTGTAAAATCCGGGCTCGATTTGAATGGTGGTTGTGACGCCGGGCGTTCCGAATGCGTTTAAACCCGACGTGTCGTATCCGTTAAGAACAAGGTCTGCCATCAAACATCTCCGCTCGCTGGGGCTCGGGGCTCAGGGTTGCTGCACTGCACGCTATGCTGCTGGCGCGGAAAAAGCGTGGTGTTTTTGAGGCAAATCGTGTCTATACTGTCCTAAAAGCGCCATCCGATGCGTCTTTGAGGACCGATTAGGCGCACCGCTTGACTGCTGGGCAATGTTGCAGCCGCGAGCGCACGGACCGACACCGTCGCTTTTTTGGCTCCGTGGCGGCACAACGCGCATCGGCGCCGACCGGCGGCACAACGTGCATCGGCGCAGACCGCGCGTTCCCTTCTGCAGACTTACAAAGCGGTCGCGCCCGCGGCCAGCATCTCAAGCGCGGCCATCCGCACCGCGACCCCCATTTCAACCTGCTCGCGAATCACGCTGACATTGATATCGTCGGCAAGCGTCCCATCGATCTCCACCCCGCGGTTCATGGGGCCGGGATGCATGACGATGGCGTCGGGGTTGGCGGCGCGCAGCTTTTCTGCGTCCAGGCCGTAGCGGTAGAAATATTCGCGCGCGGACGGGATGAAGCCACCGTCCATCCGCTCTCGCTGCAGCCGCAGCATCATGACCACATCGACGCCCTCAAGACCGCGCTGCATGTCGTCGGTGATCTCGCAGCCCAGCGCCGCAAAGGCCCGCGGCACCAGCGTTGGCGGCCCGATCAGCCGCACACGGTTTTCCATCGCGCCCAGCAGCAGGATGTTCGAGCGCGCCACCCGGCTGTGCGCGATGTCGCCACAGATTGCCACGGTCAGCCGGTGCAGCCGCCCTTTTCGCCGTCGGATCGTCAGCGCATCCAGCAGCGCTTGCGTCGGATGCTCGTGCCGGCCGTCGCCGGCGTTCAGCACGGCGCAGTCAACCTTGGACGCCAAAAGGTTCACAGCCCCCGAATGCGGGTGGCGGACCACGATCAGATGCGGCGCCATGGCGTTCAGCGTCATCGCCGTGTCGATCAGCGTTTCGCCCTTGCGGATGGAGCTTGCCTGCATGGCCATCGACATCACCGACGCGCCAAGCCTCTGGCCCGCAAGCTCAAAGCTCGCTTGCGTGCGGGTGGAGGTCTCAAAAAACATGTTGATCTGTGTCAGACCCGCCAGAACCGGGGACGGGGCGGTGCCGCTGCGGGCCCGGTCGGCATAAGCTTCGGCGCGGTCGAGAAGCGCCGTGATCTCTGCGGGCTTCAGACCTTCGATGCCGAGAAGGTGACGATGGTTAAACATGGCCCTGGTGATAGGCCGAAGCGGCGCGGGGGGCAATTGTCCGGCGACACGGGCTGTCGCATCCGGTTTCAGGGGCGCGCGATTGGCGCTAGATCTATGCAATGTCCGATTCTTCCCATCCGATGTCCCGAGCGGAGGCTTTGGCAGCGCTGTCTTGTCAGCTTGCGCTCGGCGCTGACGAAGCGATCGCGGCGGGGCCGATCAATCGGTTTGAGGCCGCGGCGCGGAAAGCGTTAGGAAAGTCGGCTGAGCCGCCGCCGGACCCGCGGCAACCGAAAGCCTTGTCGCCGAGCAGCGAAGCGGGGGTTGCGCCCGCATCGGGGCGGCCGGGCGGGATGGCGGGGACGGCCAATGCCGAAGCACTTGCGGCGGCGGCGGGCGATTTGGCCGCACTGCGCGCGGCCATGGCAGGGTTTGAGGGGTGCGCGTTGAAGCAAACCGCCCGGTCGCTGGTCTTTGCCGATGGCGTGCCGGGGGCTGCCGTGATGATCGTCGGCGAAGCCCCAGGGCGTGAAGAGGACCGTCAGGGCATGCCATTTGTCGGGCCCTCCGGTCAGCTTTTGGATCGCATGTTCGCGGCAATCGGGATGTCGCGGCGGGCCGAGACGCCGGACCAGGGGCTTTACATCACCAACTGCCTGCCATGGCGCCCGCCGCAAAACCGCACGCCCTCCGATGATGAGGTTGCGATGATGTTGCCGTTTTTGCTGCGCCACATCGAACTTGCGCGGCCGCGGGTGCTTGTGCCGATGGGGACGTCGGCGGCGCGGCTTTTGCTGCGGACATCGTCGGGGATCACGCGTCTGCGCGGCACGTGGACGGAAGCCGTGGGCCGGCCGGCCCTTCCCCTGTTCCATCCGGCGGCACTGTTGCGCGATCCCGGCAAAAAACGGGATACATGGACCGATCTAAGAAGGCTTTCGGCCCATGTGGCAGGTGCAGGTGCAGGTGCAGGTTAGAAGGGAAAAGATGGCCGCACGACGTGGTAAGCGGGATCGCAGCGTCGGCGCTTTCCCAAAGCGCAGGCCAGGCGCGGTGGGTCCTGTGTCGACGGCGCGTTCCGCGCCGTCCGCGCGCGCGCGCGCGGGGTAGGGGGGGGGCCGAACGGACACAAGTGGCAGGGCAAGGCCGGGGAAAGGACCCGGGGGGCAGGGAGGGCGCGAGTGAAAAAAGACCCCGCGGGCGCGCGCGGGTTCGGGCTTGCCCGAACCGACACCTTGTGCCAGGCCCTGCCGTCGGAACGAACGCGGCGGCAAGTGCGGGCGCTTTGACAAAACGCACCGGCGCGCGACCCGATGTGCCCGTTACGCCCTTTTGGGCCCGCGGGGGGTCTCTCCGGTGCCGCAGCGGCATGGGCGGACATCTCTTGGGATCGGCGCGGTGTCCTTGGGGCGTCTTCGCACAGCCCGCCGGCACCCTCCGGTTTTCTGTCTGCGGGTGTTGTCGTGACGCGGATCCTCGCGTTTTCCGATCTTCACCACGACCGTGCCCGGGCCGAGGCGCTGGTTGCCGCGGCCGACGGGGTCGATCTGGTCATCGGGGCCGGCGATTTTTGCAATATGCGCAGGGGTCTTCCCGGTGCGATGACGCTGCTCTGCGCCCTGCCGCGCCCGGCAGTTCTGGCCCCCGGCAATGCCGAAAGCGTGGAGGAGCTGGCGGAGGCCGCCCCCGCCGGGATGACCGTGCTGCATGGTCAAGGGACCACGATTGCGGGCCTATCGCTTTTCGGCCTCGGCTACGGCGTGCCGGTCACACCTTTTGGGGCCTGGTCCTGCGATCTGGATGAGGACGCGGCGGCCGCGCATCTTGCGCGGTGCCCGACCGCCGATATCCTGGTCTCCCACGCGCCGCCGAAAGGGGTTGTTGACCGCACGTCGCGCGGGCAATCGGTTGTGTCCACCGCAATTCGGGATGCAATCCTACGGATCCAGCCGGCCCTTGCGCTTTG
>CALCPC010000101.1 GCA_937900975.1 uncultured Paracoccaceae bacterium | reverse complement strand
CAATGCTGTCGCGCAGCGCAATCAGCGCTAGATCCTTGTCGTAGACCTGAACCTTCAGCGTCGCAGCCCGATGCGCGGTGATGGCAAGATCGGTCGGACCAAGCGCGCGCATCTCGGCATACCGCGCTGGCCAAACGCCCTCGGCGGCCAGGATCAGGGCGCGGGCCCTACCCGCCTCTAAAACAACTGGCAAACCGATGCGCAGGTCGCTGACGGCGCGGGCCTGACGAGGCTTAGCGGAGAGTGCTAAGGGTCTCATGACGACAGGCGGGCCGGGGTGGCGTCAAAGATCATCCAAGCCCCCGGAGAACAGCGCTGACAGCCGGGATACGCCCAGCGCTTGGCGAATTCCTTTTGCATGGTCTCAGCCATTTTCCGCCCCTTTCCTTGCGCGCACTGTGCCATTGATCGCGCCAAAGATGTCAACAGTCTTTGCCGACGCAGCGCGACCCACCGGTCGCCGCAGGCCGGAAGCGCGACCGGGCGCTTGCCGCTGACCCCAGGCTGGCGCGTGTTCCGCAAAGCCCCGATTGGCGCGGCTTTACCGACGGTCGGGATCAAACGCCGCCCCCGTGTCTCAACCCGACACGGCCGCGCCGTTCTGGGGGCGCAGGGATGCGGGGCGACGGTTTTGGACATCGGGCGTTCACCTATCGGGCCGACGCGGGTCAAGCCGACGCCGGCAGCGAGATTTGCCTACAGGGCGGCGCGGATCTCTGCAAGCGGGCTACGCTTTGCACACGAACCGCTGACGGCGCCGAGAGGTCGTGTTTCAGAACCGGCCGCCGCCGTTGGCAGAATTGAAACAAAGCGAAATTGGCGGACACGTGCGCGTGAGAGCAGGGTCCCACGCTTGCCCGATGGCAGGCCCTGACGCATCTTCCCCCGCACAGAAGCGAGGGCGCATGATGAGCAATCTGAAGAAAATCCTGATGGTGGACGATGACGCGGATCTGCGCGAGGCACTTGCCGATCAGTTGGTCCTGACGGAGGACTTCGATGTGTTCGAGGCCGAAGACGGCGCCTCGGGGCTGGAAAAGGCCAAGGAGGCGCATCACGACCTGATCATTCTAGATGTCGGGTTGCCCGATATGGATGGGCGGGAGCTGTGCCGCCTGATGCGCAAAGGCGGCGTAAAGGCGCCGATCTTGATGCTGACCGGGCACAACACCGATGCCGACACCATCCTTGGCCTCGATGCCGGGGCGAACGACTATGTCTCGAAACCCTTCAAGTTTCCGGTGCTGCTGGCCCGCATTCGCGCGCAGCTTCGCCAGCATGAGCAGTCGGAGGACGCGGTGTTCAACATCGGCCCCTACTCCTTCAAACCTGCGGCGAAAATGCTGATCGACGAGGCGGACAAGAAAATCCGCCTGACCGAAAAAGAAACCAACATTCTGAAGTTTTTGTATCGGGCGGAAAGCGGCGTTGTCCCCCGCGACACACTTCTGCATGAGGTTTGGGGTTACAACGCCGGGGTGACGACGCACACGTTAGAGACGCATATCTACAGGCTCCGCCAGAAGATTGAGCCCGATCCGTCCAACGCGCGCATCCTCGTCACCGAAAGCGGCTTCTACCGTCTTTCGCTCTTACAGTTCCCTGGGCGCCGGGTGAATGGCATACCTCCCTGTTGAACTGGCCCGGGCCTTTGTGCCCGGGTTTTTTTTTTGGGCAGGGGGTCAAAGGTCGAAGCTTGCGAAAACCGGCGCGTGGTCCGAGGGTTTTTCCCAGCCCCGCACATCGCGCAGGATGCGGCTGTTGCCCGCGCCGGCGGCGAGGTCGGGCGTGGCCCAGATATGGTCCAGCCGCCGCCCCTTGTCCGCTTGGTCCCAGTCGCGCGCGCGGTAGGACCACCAGGAGTATAGCAGCCCCGCCGGCACATCCTGGCGCGTGATGTCGACCCAGGCACCGCTTTCCTGAACCGCACCAAGATGCGCGACCTCCACCGGCGTGTGGCTGACCACCTTTAAAAGCTGCTTGTGCGACCAGACATCGTCTTCGCGCGGTGCGATGTTAAGATCGCCGACCAAAATGGCCCGCTTGGGCTGTTCGGCGCCGAACCAGTCGCGCAGCGCGTTCAGAAAGCCAAGCTTGTGGGCGAATTTGGGGTTGGTGTCGACATTCGGCTCGTCTCCGCCGGCGGGGACATAGAAATTGTGGATCAGCGTGCCGTCGCTGAGGCGGGCTGCGACATGCCGGGCGTCGCCGCGCCCCAATATATCGCGGTGGCCGGCGTCCTCGAGCGGCACCCGGGCCAAGATGGCAACGCCGTTATAGCCTTTCTCCCCCCGCGCGACCATGTGCCCATAGCCAAGCTCCGCAAAGGTTTCCAGCGGGATCTTGTCGACGGGCGACTTGGTTTCCTGAAGGCACAGCACATCGGGCGCCTCCCTTTCCAGCAGCCGCGCGACAAGGCCCGCGCGCAGGCGAACGGAGTTGATGTTCCAGGTGGCAAGGGTCAGGGACATAAGCGGCGCCTTTTCTTTGTGTATGCGTCCCGCGAAGCCGGGGGACAAGCCTTCGCGGGATCTGACGGGCATGCGTGGGCATGCTGAATTATGCCCTTTTTCGCCGCCACCTGCGTTTTATATTCAAAAGTCTACGCGTAAAGTTATGGGGATTGCGAACCCGCTCAGGCGGGGGGGCGAACCCCACCGCTTCAAGAGGGTTGACGGTATGCAAGACGAGGAGGAACCGACGCTGGGGGCGTATGGCCGCGCGCGGGTGGCTGAGGTCGCGGCGGATCCGGCGACGGAGGGTCATGCGATTTTCACGCCCGAAGCGGAGGAGTTGGCGGGCACGGGGCTTTGGCCCGACACGGTGCCCGTCGCGGCCAACCTTGTCGACATCGCCGACCGGCTCGGCATCGATTTGGGCGAGACGGAGGGGTGTCGGATGCTGATCCTCGACGGGCCCGAGCGCGCCGTCGATATTGAGCCCTTGGGCGCGGTTTGGCTGGCCGCGCTGCGCCGCAAGGCGGGACCGGGGAGACCGCGCAATGACGATTGAGGCGGTGCTTGCCCGGATATCAGAGCACAATCATGCCGTGCGCGCCGTGGTCTTGTGCGGCCAAGGCTGGCAGCGCAGCGATCTGTCTGAGACTTACAAAACACTGAACACAGAGGCGTTCGGGGCCTATGGCGCGCTGCTTTTGGCAACGCTCGACGCGCTGGAGGCGCCGGAAGGGACGCTGGACACCGTGTTTTTGGATTTCGCGGGCCACAGCATCCTGGCGCGGCGCGTCGACAGCGCTTGGGTGATGTTGTTGATGGATCCAATGGGGCGGGGCGGCTTTCGCAAGGCGTTGATCGGCCTGAAGATTTTTCTGCCCGCGTTGCAGGAGGCACTGGCCGGCGGGCGGGCTGCGCCGGCGGCCTTGCCCGGGGCGCCGCGGGGGCGCACGTTGCGCGCGCCGGTGGACGATGTCCCCAACCCCCGGGTGCCGCTGCGCGCCGATGTCGATGGCGATCTGAAGAAACTGCCGAAAGTGCCGCTGCGCGCGCCGGTGGAAGAGCCGTTGCCGCCTGCCCGGGTGCCGCTGCGTCTCGATATCCCAGCCGACCGCGCGCCGGGTGAGAAAGGCCGCGGCCGGCATCGCCGCCCACCCGATGAGGGCGCCTAGCGCCTGTTCCGTTAAGGGTACCCCTGCAACCCGCGACAAACCGTCGAAGTCCAACGGCAAAGCGCGCTCCGGCCCGTGATACCGGAGCCACCGCAAGGCATCTGTCCCGCCGCTTGGCATTGCGAGGCACGGACCCGTCGCCCGGCCGGCGGCCAACCGGCGCGCCTCCGCCGTAGCCGAAGTCCAACGGCAAGGCGCGCTCCGGCCCGTGATACCGGAGCCACCGCAAGGGATCTGTCCCGCCGCTTAGGCTTGCGAGGAACGGGCCCGCCGCTCGGCCTGGCGGCTAGCGGCCGGCTGCCATCCGCCGCGCTTCCGCTTCGATGCTAAAAAAGCTGCGGCCAAGACCTGTTGCTTGCTCAAGCGTGACCAGCTCAACCGTCGTGCTTTGGCCCGACTTCTCCCGCACGGTCCAGTCGACGAGACGCGGCGGCTGGTTTGAGAAACGCAGCGTCATCGACCCGTCGCCGGGCGCCCTTGGGTCCTGCAGCACAACAGAGGTAAAGCCGCCACGATTGCTGGTCCCGGTTGCAAGGTTCCGCTCTGTCAGGTCGATTTGATCGCGGAGCAGAAACCGCAGCGGGGTTTGCGACAAGGGGTAGTTCTGCGGACCTGCGTTCGATTTCGCGTCCAGCACCCCGACATTGACCCCGTCCGAGATCACCATCGCTTGGCCGCCATCGTATTCAAACCGGACAAGACCGGGCCGCACCAGATAGTATTGCCCCCCGATCTGGCTGCC
>CALCPC010000100.1 GCA_937900975.1 uncultured Paracoccaceae bacterium | reverse complement strand
GAACGCGTTTTCTGATGATGACTGACCTGCTTTGAACGGAAAATGCTCTAATCGGCCGGGCGGGCGGCTGCTGCGATCAAGCCGAGCGCGGTTGCGACCGAAAGTGCGCGGACACGGCTGCGCCCTTTCGCGCCAAATTGATGGGTGGCGGTCGCGGTGGGCCGGCCCCGGCACGCCAGACCGATACAGACCATCCCCTCGGGCTTTTCCACCGACCCGCCGCCCGGGCCCGCGACGCCTGTAACCGAGACAGCGACATCCGCGTCCGACCGGTGCAAAGCGCCCTCCGCCATCTCGGCGGCCACAGCCTCTGACACGGCGCCGTGGGCGGCAAGCGTGGTCTCGCGGACGCCAAGAAGCGCGATTTTTGCGGCGTTTGAGTAGGTTACGAAGCCCCGGTCCACGACATCCGAGGCCCCGGGAACCTCTGTCAACGCGGCCATCACCAGCCCGCCCGTGCAGCTTTCCGCCGCTGCAACGCGCCAGAAACGGGCGCGCAGATCGGCAAGAACCGCTGCCGCCGCTGCGTCCGCTGCCGTCACACGCCCATCCCCACATGCGCGACCAACGCGCCCATCAGGACCGAATTCGCGGCCATCGCCCCGGCGATCAAATCGTCGAGCATCACGCCCCACGGCGTCTTGAGCCGGTCCGCCCAACCGACCGGGCCCGGTTTCCAGATGTCGAAGAGCCGGAACAGAAGAAAGGCGCCGACCCAACCAGGCCAGGGGAAAAGCGTCGGCGCCGCGCCCGCCATCCAAAGGCCGAAGGACAGCGGCCAAAGCGCCACCCATTGACCCGCGACCTCATCGATCACAACAAAAGAGGGGTCTGGCGGCCCCTCAACAGTCACCGCCCGCGTGGCCAGCCAGCCCAGCCAGGTGGCCGCGACCGTGGCCAATGCCAAGGCCGGAAACCCCCCCAAAACATGCAGCCCATACGCCACCGGCAGGGCGGCCAGCGCCCCGGCCGTGCCCGGCGCAACCGGCACCAGACCCACATAGAAAAAGGTCGCGATGGCGCGCATCATGGGGCGAGAAGCGTGGCGGTGGCTTGCGCCGCGATCCCCTCACCCCGGCCGGTGAAGCCCAGCTTTTCAGAGGTCGTCGCCTTCACGCTGATCCGGCCCACATCGATGCCTAGCAGCCGCGCCAGGTTTTCGCGCATGGCACCCGCGTGGGGCCCGATCTTTGGTCGCTCACAGATAATTGTGCAGTCGATGTTGGCGATGCGAAAGCCGCGCCCGGCCACCCGCTCTACCGCCTTTTGCAGAAAATTTGCGCTGTCGGCGCCGGCCCAAGCGGCCGCAGACGGCGGAAACCATTGCCCGATATCGCCCTCGGCCAAAGCGCCGAAAAGCGCGTCGGTGATCGCGTGCATCGCCACATCGGCGTCCGAGTGGCCCTTAAGGCTGGCGTCATGTGGGATGGTGACGCCGTTCAGCACCACCGCGTTGCCCGGCGCGAAGGCGTGCACATCGTAGCCGATGCCGGTTCTGACATCCATCTTCTGCTCCAAAAAACGGGCCGCACGGTCGAAATCGGCGGGCAGGGTGATCTTAAACGCGTTTCCGTCCCCCAGCACGATCCGCACGTCAAGCCCTGCGGCATGGGCCAGCGTGACGTCATCGGGTGCCCCCGCAACGCCGTTCCGATGCAGGCCAAGGATTGTGGAAAAGTCGAAGCCCTGCGGCGTTTGCGCGCGCCAAAGCGCCTCCCGCGGGACGGCCCCCGCGACGTCGCCGGCCTCGGCCCGCCACAGCGCATCGACGATAGGCAGCGCGGGCAGGGCCGCTGGCGCGGTGTCGAGCGCGACCAAAACCCGGTCGATCAGATCGGTCGATAAAAACGGGCGCGCGGCATCGTGGATCAGGATTTTTTGGGGCGGATCCCCGGCGAATGCCTCCAACCCCGCCCGGACCGAGGCCTGTCGATCTGCCCCGCCCAGCGTCGGCGGCGCGATGCGCGGGTCCGAGATCGGCCGTATCGCCGCCGCATAGGCCGCATGGTCGTCGGGATGGATCACAACCCGCACCTGGTCCACACGGCTGTGGCGCAAAACAGACGCCACAGTATGGGCCAACACCGTCCGCCCGCCGATGGAGCGATACTGTTTCGGGACATCGCCACCGGCTCTCTGACCGCGTCCGGCGGCAACAATCAAGACGGCAACGCTCATCCCTTCTCCCGGCTGTGCGGCTTCTCTATCGCAAATCCGCCACAGCATTGAAAGACGATTGCCGAGACGAATGCGATGCGGTACTCGAAGGAGAAGGTTGCCAGGTTTTTGGGCATCTAGGGGTAAATTGATGAGGATTGAGCAGGGGCCGCCTGTTTTTCTGGCACCGATGGCGGGGATCACCGATCTCCCCACCCGCAGACTTGTACGCCGCTTCGGCGTTGTCGGGGTTGTGTCTGAAATGGTGGCAAGTCGTGAGATGGTCACGGCCCGACCGCTGGCGCGGATGCGGTCGACCTTGGGGCTGCGGGATGCGGGCACCGCCGTCCAGATCGCGGGGTGCGAGGCCGCGCCGATGGCGGCTTGCGCCGCGCTGTGCGCCGATGCCGGGGCCGCGGTCATCGACATCAACATGGGGTGTCCCGCCAAAAAGGTGACCAACGGACTGTCGGGTTCGGCGTTGATGCGCGACCTTGACCATGCGCTGTCGCTGATCGAGGCGGTGGTGGCGGCCGTCGACGTGCCGGTGACGCTGAAAACCCGGCTCGGCTGGGACGACGAGCTGAAAAACGCGCCAGAGCTGGCGCAGAGGGCCGAGGCCGCGGGGATCCAGCGGATCGCGATCCACGGCCGGACGCGATGCCAGTTTTACAAGGGCCGCGCCGATTGGGCGGCAATCGCTGCGGTGCGGGACGCCGTCACCTTCCCCGGGCTGGCCAACGGCGACATCGTCGATGTCGCGACGGCGCGCCAAGCGCTGGCGGCGTCGGGCGCAGAGGGGGTGATGATCGGCCGTGGCGCGCAAGGCCGCCCCTGGCGTCCGGCCGAGATCGCAGCCGCGATTTGGGGCGCGCCGGCGCCGATTGTCCCGGCGGGGTCTGCGCTGCTCGACCTGATCGCGGGCCACTACCAGGATATGCTCGGCTTTTATGGGCGCGATCTTGGGCTGCGATGCGCGCGCAAGCACCTTGGCTGGTATCTCGATGACCTGGCACCGGTCCCGGAGGTTCGGCACGCGCTGTTGACCGCAGGGTCGCCCGAGACCGTTCTGGCGCTGCTTGCCGATCTTCCCAACCGGACGGAGCTGGCCGCCTCATGACCGATCTGAGCCTAGAACAAATCTGGAGCGCGATCCCATATCCGGCGTTCATCCTGGATCCTGAGGATCGGATCGAGGCGTGCAACACTGAATCCGAGATCTTTTCGGCGGCCTCCCGGCGCCAGATCACCGGCCGCCCCTTATCGCGCTTTATCGGCGCCGAAAGTCCGATCATCGACGCACTGGCGCAGGCGCGGCAAGGCATCGCCTCGGTCGTGCTTTACGGGGTGGAGGTCGGCTGGTCCGAGCGGCCGACCCAGATCTTTACCGTCCGCGCCAGCCTGGTGCAGGAAAGCGCGGGCCGCGTTCTGCTTTTGCTGCACCCGCGCGGGATCGCCGACCAGATGGATCGCTCGCTGTCCAACCGCTCGGCGGCGCGGTCGGTGACGGGGATGGCGGCGATGCTGGCGCATGAGATCAAGAACCCGCTGGCGGGGATATCGGGCGCGGCGCAGCTTCTTGCGATGTCGATCGACGACAAGGATATGGAGTTGACCGACTTGATCCAGCAGGAGTCTGAGCGGATCGCAAGCCTTGTGGACCGGGTCGAACAGTTCGGGGAATTGCGGCCGATCAACCGCTCGGACGTCAACATCCACGACGTGCTCGACCGGGCGCAGCGTGCGGCCGAAGCCGGGTTCGCGCGACATGTCCGGTTCCGCGTCCAATACGACCCATCGCTGCCCCCAACCATCGGCGATGCGGATCAGTTGATGCAAGTCTTTCAAAACCTTCTGAAAAACGCCGCAGAGGCGGTGCCGGAGGTCGGCGGCCTGATCACGCTGCGCACCGGTTATCACCCGGGCGTGCAACTGTCCCTGCCTGGCGGGCGGACCGAAAAGTTACCGCTTGTGGTTAGCGTCATCGACAACGGGCGCGGTGTGCCCGAGAATTTGATCCGCGACATTTTCGACCCTTTCGTCAGCTCAAAAGCGAACGGATCGGGTCTTGGCCTTAGCCTGGTGTCGAAAGTTCTGACCGATCACGGCGGCGTCGTCGAATGCGAAAGCATTCCGGGCCGCACCGAATTCCGTGTCCGCCTGCCGATCCGGATCGGCCGCAAAACCCCGAAGGAGACCGGCTGATGGAAGGCACCGTCATTGTCGCCGACGACGACCGCACCATTCGCACCGTCCTCAGCCAAGCGCTGACACGGGCCGGCGCGCGGGTCCGCTCGACCGGGACGGTGTCCACGATGTGGCGCTGGATCGAGGAGGGGGAGGGCGATTGCGTCGTCACCGACGTGATGATGCCCGATGGCGATGCGCTGGACCTTCTTCCCGCCATCCGCCGCAAGCGCCCCGATCTGCCCGTGATCGTGATGAGCGCGCAAAACACCGTCATGACCGCCATCCGCGCCACCGAGGTTGGCGCCTATGAATACGTGCCGAAACCCTTCGACCTGCGGGAGGTTCTGTCCCAGGTCAACAAGGCGCTGTCCCGGCGCCGGCGGCTCTACCAACCCGAAGAGCCGCCGACACCGACCGAAGAGACGCAAAAACTGCCCTTGATCGGGCGCAGCCCCGCGATGCAGGAGGTTTACCGCATCATGGCGCGGCTGATGACCACCGATCTTGGGGTGATGATTTCCGGCGAAAGCGGCACGGGAAAGGAGCTTGTGGCCCGCGCGCTGCATAATTTCGGCCAGCGCAAGGGCGGCGATTTCGTCGCCATCAACATGGCCAGCGTGCCCCCCGACATGATCGAGGTGGAGTTGTTCGGCACCGCCCGCCAGCCCGGTCCCGACGGGGCCGGTAAGTTTGAACAGGCCAATGGCGGCACGCTGTTTCTCGACGAAGTCGGCGACATGCCGCTAGAGGCGCAAACCCGGCTGTTGCGGGTCTTGCAAGACGGCCAATTCATGCGGGTGGGCGGGCGCGAGACGTTGACCGCCGACGCCCGGATCGTGGCCGCAACCCACCAGGACCTGCGCGCGCTGGTCAATGAGGGGCGGTTCCGCGAGGACCTGTTTTACCGCCTCAACATCGTTCCCGTGCGCCTGCCGCCCTTGCGCGACCGGCTTGACGACATCCCCGACCTCGCCCGCCATTTCCTCCGCCAAGCGGAGGCGGAGGGGCTGCCGCGCCATTCGATCAGCACCGACGCGCTAGAACTTTTGCGCAAGGAAACCTGGACTGGCAACGTCCGTGAGTTGGAGAATTTGATGCGCCGCCTGGCCGTGCTGTGCCCCGATGAGATCATCTCGGCCTCGGTCGTGGAGCAGGAGATCAAGGCGCGGCCCTCCTCGCTTGCCGCGCCGCAAGCAGAGCAGGGCCAAAGGCTGGGCCAGGCCATCGAAAGCCATCTGCGCCGCTATTTCGACCTTCATGGCGACAGCCTGCCGCCCGCGGGTCTGTATGAGCGGATCATCAAGGAGGTGGAGCTGCCCTTGATCGCGCTCAGCCTCTCGGCGACGCGGGGCAACCAGGTGCGCACGGCAGAGCTTTTGGGGATAAACCGGAATACGCTGCGAAAAAAGATCCAAGACCTCGACATTTCGGTAACACGGGGCAAAAAAATGATGTAATCTGGTCACAGAGCACAAAGAAAACGACAGGCCTGTTTCCAGTTTGCAACACACAGCGGTCCTTCACGCCCGGACTCTGTTCGAGGATCTGATCCGCAGCCGTCGCGCCAAAACCCGCGCGACCTTCCTGCTCGTGTGCCTCGGACCCGTCTTGGCGTTCTCGACGGTGTGGACGATTAGTACCGGGGGCGCCACCAACACCACCTGGCTGCGGCGCGTCCTTCTGGCCGATTTCGTTTATGTCCTTGTGATCGCGGGCTTTATCGCGCGCCAGATCATCAGCGTGGTGTCCGCCCGTCGGCGCCAGTCCGCAGGCTCAAAGCTGCATTTGCGCCTGACCGGCGTCTTTGCGGCGATCGCGCTTGTGCCCACGATCCTGGTTGCGGTCTTTGCCACGATCTCGGTCAATTTTGGCCTAGAAGGCTGGTTTTCGGACCGGGTGCGCGATGTTGTCAGCAACTCGCTTGAGGCCGCGCAGGCCTATGAGGCGGAGCATCGGTTCAATCTCTCCTCCGATGCGCGGATCCTCGCTCAGTTCCTCAACGCGCAAAAGAACCGGTTTCCCCTCATCGCCCCCGGTCAATTGCGAGAGCTTTTGAACCGCGGCCAGGTGCAGATGCAGCGGGAGTTGCCGGAGGCCTACATCATCGACGGCGGGGGCGAATTGCGCGCGCGGGGCGAGCGCAGCTACCTGTTCAACTATGAACGCCCCACCGAGGCGGATTTGGCCCGCGCCGCAGAGTGTGAGACGGTGATCGTCGAGGATTGGGAAAACAACGAGTTTCGCGCGCTGATGCGGCTCGACAGTTTCGCCAACCGCTACCTCTATGTCACCCGCTCCGTCGATGGGGAGATCCTGGAGCTTTTGGACGATACCCAGGCCACGGTGTGACTGTATCAGCAATTGGAGCGGGATCGCGGTCGGCTTTTGTTTAATTTCGCGCTGCTTTATCTCGGCTTTGCCTTGATCGTGATCCTGGCCGCGATCTGGTTCGGGCTTTGGTTCGCAGAGCGGCTGAGCCGGCCGGTCGGCCGCCTGGCCGGGGCGGCAGAGCGGGTTGGCGCGGGCGACCTCGATGTGCGGGTGGTCGAGGAGGAGGGCGACGACGAAATCGCCGTGCTTGGCCGCGTCTTCAACACAATGACCCGGCAGGTAAAAGGCCAGCGCGATGCGCTGATCGCGGCCAATCTCGACACCGAAAACCGCCGGCGGCTGTTCGATTCCATCCTCTCCAGCGTGACGTCGGGCGTCATTGGGCTCGACGCCGAGGGGCGGGTTGAGGTCGTGAACCGCGCGGCGGGCCTGTTGCTGTCGCTCGACGATGGCAAAACGGGGACGCATCTGGCCGATGCGGTGCCGGAGTTTGCGCCGCTGTTCGCCAAGCTCGCCTCTGGCCGGCTGGCGGTGAAACAGGGGGAGGTGCGGCTGTCGCGCGGCGGCAAGGAGGAGACGCTGATGGTGCGGATCGCGCGGCGCACGGGCGGTGCCGGCGCGTTGGAGGGGTTCGTCGTGACGTTCGACGATGTCTCAGACCTGGTGCAGGCGCAGCGGATGGCGGCCTGGGGCGATGTCGCGCGGCGCATCGCGCATGAGATCAAGAACCCGCTCACCCCGATCCAATTGTCCGCCGAGCGGTTGCGCCGAAAGTTTCGCCCGCTCCTGCCGGATGCCGAAGTGCCGGCGTTGGAACAATATTCTGACGTCATCATCCGCCAGACGGGCGATCTGCGCCGAATTGTCGATGAGTTCTCTAAATTCGCGCGCATGCCCGCGCCAGAGCGCAAGCCCGGTGATCTGATCCGTCTGATCCGCGACGCAGTGCATCTGCAACAGGCGGCGCATCCCGAAACGGTCTTTGCGCTGGATCTGCCCGAGATGCCGGTGACGGCGATGATTGACGAGACCATGATCAGCCAGGCGCTGACAAATCTGTTAAAGAACGCGCTGGAAGCAATTGATGAAAAACAAAAAAGCCTGGATAGCGCGATGACCGGTGAGATCCGGCTTTCGGGGCGCATTGGCGAGGCTGGGATCGAGATCCGGATCCAGGACAACGGCATTGGCTTGCCAAAGATCCGCGCCCGGCTGTTTGAGCCCTACGTCACCAACCGCGACAGCGGCACCGGGCTTGGGTTGTCGATCGTCAAGAAAATCATCGATGAACACGCCGGCAAGCTGGAGCTTACCGACGCGCCGGCCTTTTCCGAAGGCGCGCATCGGGGTGCGGAGGCGCGGCTGAACTTGCCCGTGCAGGCGGCGGTCGATGACGCCGAACCACGGCGCGCGTCGGGATAATGCAACGATAAAAAAGGAGCGGAGCAGTATGGGCGATATTTTGATTGTGGACGATGAGCGCGATATCCGGGAATTGATCGGCGATATTTTGCGCGACGAGGGGCATTCGGTGCGGCTGGCCGGCGACAGCGACAGCGCGATGGCCGAGATCAACGCCGAAGAGCCGGATCTGATCATCCTCGACATTTGGTTGAAGGATTCAAAGCTGGACGGCATCGACATTCTGACAGCGACCAAACGCAACAACCCCCGGGTGCCGGTGGTGATTATCTCGGGCCATGGCAATATCGAGATCGCGGTCGCTGCGGTGAAACAGGGGGCATACGATTTTATCGAAAAGCCGTTCAACATCGACCAGTTGCTGGTCGTCATCTCGCGCGCGATGGAAACCTCGCGGCTGCGGCTGGAGAACGCCAGCTTGCGCACGCGAGAGACGACGGGCCACGCGATGGTGGGGTCGAGCGCGACGTTCCGTGCGCTGAAATCGCAGCTTGAGAAAGTTGCGCGGGGGAACGGGCGGGTGAGGCTGGCCGGGCCGGCGGGCGCGGGCAAAGAGGTCGCGGCGCGGTATCTCCATGCCCGGTCGGACCGCGCTCAGGCGCCGTTTGTCACCATCTCCTCCGCCTCCATCGAGCCGGAGCGGATGGAGGAGGTGCTGTTCGGCCGCTACAGCCAGGATCGTGGGCATGAGCCGGGGTGTTTTGAGCAGGCCAATGGCGGGATCCTGTTTTTCGACGAAGTGGCGGACATGCCTTTGGGCACGCAGTCGAAGATCCTGCGGGTGCTGGTGGATCAAAGCTTCCGGCGCGCGGGCGGCAACGACCTGGTGCGGGTCGATGTGCGGGTGCTGTCGGCGACCAATCGCGACCTGAAGGCGGAGATTGAGGCGGGGCGGTTCCGGGAGGAGCTTTACCACCGCTTGAACGTTGTCCCCATCCCGGTGCCGGCGCTGGACGCGCGGCGCGACGATATTCCGGAGCTTGCGGCCCATTTCGTGGAAGAGTTGAACGCAAGCCAGGGTTTGCCGCTGCGCGCGCTGGGAACCGAGGCCATCGCGCATCTTCAGACCATGTCCTGGCCCGGCAACATCCGCCAGTTGCGCAATACGTTGGAGCGGTGCCTGATCCTTGGCCCCGATCAGGGCGAGATCGACGCGTCGGAGTTTCCGTCCGAAATGGCCGCGCCGACGCCAGAGACCATGGTGTCGCTGATGTCGGCAAGCTATGCGGGAATGCCGCTGCGCGAAGCGCGCGAGATGTTCGAGCGGGAGTATCTGGTGGCTCAGATCAACCGCTTTGGCGGCAATATCAGCCGCACGGCCAGCTTTGTCGGCATGGAACGCTCGGCCTTGCACCGGAAGCTGAAGTCGCTCAACGTCGTCACGACCAGCCGTGGCGGCGCGCGGGTGGCCGATCCATCGGAGCTGGACGAGAACGCATGAAGGTTATCATCTGCGGGGCAGGGCAGGTCGGCGGTCAGCTGGCCCGCCACCTCTCGACCGAGGGCAATGACGTGACGGTCGTCGACCAGAACGGCACGCTGATCCGCAGATTGACCGACCGGCTGGACGTGAACGGGCTGACCGGCTTTGCCTCCCATCCCAATGTGTTGGAGCAGGCGGGCGCACGGGACGCGGATATGATCATCGCGGCGACCCAGTCCGATGAGGTCAACATGGTGACCTGTCAGGTCGCCCATTCGGTGTTCGCCGTCCCACGAAAGGTCGCGCGGTTGCGCAGCCAGAATTATTTGAACGCGATCCATCTCGATCTCTACAAACGCGATCACCTGCCGATTGACGTCGTCATCTCCCCCGAAAAGGAGGTTGCCGACACCGCCTTGCGGCGTTTGGCGGCGCCTGCGGCCTTCGATATCGAAAGCTTTCTGGATGGCGATGCCCAGTTGATGGGCCTTGCCATCGGCGCGAATTGCAACGTGCTGAACACGCCGCTGCGCCAATTGACGGAGCTTTTCTCGACGTTGAAGGCCAGCGTCGTCGGTATCCGCCGCGAGGGGCGGCTGTTTGCGCCAGAGCCTGAGGATCAGATCTACGATCACGACCAGATCTATGTGTTCGCGGCCAAAGACGATGTCCAGCGGACGCTGGAGATCTTTGGCAAGACCAACCAAAAGACCGCGCGCGCGATCATCATTGGCGGTGGCAATGTGGGGCTGGCTGTGGCGCGTTCGCTGGAGCAATCCAAAACCAAGACCCGCGCCAAACTGATTGAGCTTGATCGCAGCGTGGCTGAGGAGGCCGCGGATCTCTTAGAGCGGACGATCGTGCTGCATGGCGATGGGTTGGACCAGAACCTGCTGGAGGAGGCCAATCTTGCCAAGGCCGACGCGCTGTTGGCGCTGACCGATGATGACAAGACCAACCTTCTGACCTGCGCGCGGGCAAAGTCCGAAGGGTGTCCGCTGGTGATCGCGCTGATCAACGATCCCTCGCTGACCTCGCTGATGGACCCTTTGGGGATCGACGCCTCGATCAACCCGCGCGCCACCACCGTGTCGTCGATCCTGCGCCATATCCGCCACGGCCGGATCCGGGCCGTCTATTCCATCGGCGATGCCGAGGCGGAGGTGTTGGAGGCGCAAGTGCTTGGAACCTCTGCCATTGCCGGCCAGCGCTTGCGCGATATCGAATGGCCAGAGGGCGCCTTGGTGGGGGCGATGAAGAAACAAGGCAAGGTCGTGATCCCGCGGGGACAAACGCGGATCGAGGAGGGCGACGTGCTGACCGTTTTTGCGCTGCGGGGCGACGTGGCGGCTGTCGCGAGCCTGTTCCAAGTCTCGATCAATTTCTTCTGACATGGCCCGTCAGCGCCGCCGGCGGATCCAAACGGCCGGCCCTGCCCGGATCCTTGAGACGCTGCATCCCTTTCTTTTGCTGCTTTTGATCAGCGCCGGGCTGATGCTGGTGCCGGCGCTGCATGCGGTTGCGGTTGGGGATATCGCGCTGGCCGAAACGTTCTTTGCCGCGGCCCTGGTGCAGGGCGTGCTGACACTGACGGTGATCCTTGCGACCTTTGGGCGGCCGGCCACCACCTTTGGCGACAACCGGCTGCTGGCGCTGTTGCTGACGTATTTCGCGCTGCCGCTTTTCCTGGCGGTGCCGTTGGTTCTGGCGCTGCCATCCCTTACCTGGACCCGCGCTTATTTTGAGATGCTGTCCTGCCTGACCACCACGGGCGCGACGCTGTTTGATGAGCCTGGGCGGATCGCGCCGTCAATTCATCTCTGGCGCGGGCTGATCGGTTGGCTTGGGGGATTTATTTTTCTTGTGGCCGCACTTGCGATCCTGGCGCCGCTGCGCCTTGGCGGGTTTGAGATCGAGGCGACGCTGGGCACCGGCGCGTCAAGCCGCAACCGCCAAGTGTCCACCAGCGCGGTTGCAACGAATGCCCGCATCCTGCGCTTTGCCCGGCTGGTGCTGGTGCCCTACGCCGTGTTGACCTTCGCGCTGGCGTTGTTGCTGATGCTGGCGGGCGAGGGCGGTTTGGTCGCGTCGGTCCACGCGATGTCGGTGCTTGCCACCTCTGGCATCTCATCGCTGTCGGGGCTGGATGTGGCGGCAAGCGGCCGTATGGGAGAGGCGCTGATGGCGCTGTTTCTTATCGCCGCCGTCACCCAAAAAGTGATGCGCGTGTTTTGGGAGCGGGAGATCGGCCCGCCGCGCCTGAGCGATCCTGAAATCAAGATCGCGGTGGCAAGCGTTGTGGCGATCACGCTGTTGTTGTTTTTGCGCAGTTATGTCGCCGCGCTGGACGTGGAGGCGCAGCGCGATCTGCCCGCTGCGCTGCGGGCCATTTGGGGCAGTGCGTTCACGGTTTTGTCCTATCTCACTACCTTGGGCTTCGAGAGCATGGATTGGGGCGAAAGCCGGGCCTGGTCGGGGCTCGGCGCTGGCTTTGATGGGGGGTGCCATTGCCACGACGGCCGGCGGCGTAAAGCTTTTGCGCGTCTACGCGCTTTACAAACATGGTGTGCGCGAGATGGCGCGACTGGTCCACCCGAACTCTGTCGGGGGGGCCGGGATGACCGCGCGGCGGATCCGGCGGGAGGGGGCAACGCTGGCCTGGGTGTTTTTGATGCTGTTTCTGTTCGGCATCGCGCTGACGCTTCTTGGTCTGACATTGACCGGCCAGGGTTTTGAGGGGGCGCTGGCGCTGTCGGTCGCGGCGCTGACCAACACCGGCCCGGCGGCGTTTTTGCTGGATACCGGGGTGCGGATCGCGGATTTGCCGTCCGCGGGTCACATCATCCTGTCGGTCGCGATGGTCTTTGGACGTCTTGAGGCGCTTGTGATTATCGCATTGCTGAACCCGGAATTTTGGCGCGGTTGACCTTCCCCGGCCCTGCCGCCACATTATTATTGCACTGCACCCATTTGGTGTGATCGACGCGTCAAGCAGGGAACCCCCCTGGTCTCTGCATCCGACGCAAAGGGGACGCAAAGGTCCTGACCAGGGGTTGGGGCAACAACCATAACGCGCAGCCCCGCGCGCTACAAAACTTAAGGCTGAAGAAAATGGCTGCCGACAAACAGAATCTACAGGATGCTTTCCTCAACAATGTGCGGAAGGCAAAAATACCGGTGACAATCTTTTTGGTGAACGGCGTTAAACTGCAGGGCGTCATCACTTGGTTTGACAATTTTTGTGTCCTTCTGCGCCGTGACGGGCAATCCCAGTTGGTCTATAAGCACGCAATCTCGACCATCATGCCCTCGCAGCCCGTCAACCTTTACGAAGGCGATGGCGCAAGCTGACGGGGGCCTTTTAACCCCGGTAGGCCCGATTTGCGCACCCTTGTCCTTCATCCCGATTTTCGGCTGCAAAGCGCCCGGCGAACGCCGGCGATGGCGCTGGAGGAAATCGTAAGCCTGGCCAGCGCGATCGGCGATATCCAGATCGCAGGCGCTAAGATCGTGCCCGTGCCGGAGCCGCGGGCGGGCACGCTGTTCGGCCCCGGAAAGGTCGCCGAAATCGGTGCGCGCTGCGGGGCCGACGACATCGGCCTGGTCATCGTCGATGGCCAGGTGTCGCCCGTTCAGCAGCGCAATTTGGAGCGGGCCTGGAAGGCCAAATTGCTGGATCGGACAGGGTTGATCCTGGAGATTTTCGGCGACCGCGCGCAAACCCGAGAGGGGGTTTTGCAGGTCGATCTTGCGCATCTGACATACCAAAAATCCCGCCTCGTGCGCAGTTGGACCCACCTAGAGCGGCAGCGCGGCGGCTTGGGCTTTATCGGCGGTCCCGGTGAGACCCAGATCGAGGCCGACCGCCGCGCGCTGTCCGAGCAGCTCACGCGGATCCGCCGCCAGCTGTCCAAAGTGGTGAAGACGCGCAAGCTGCACCGTAAGGCGCGGGCCAAGGTGCCGTTTCCGATTGTCGCCCTGGTCGGCTATACCAACGCCGGGAAGTCGACGATTTTCAATCGGTTAAGCGGTGCCGATGTGATGGCCAAGGACATGCTGTTTGCAACGCTCGATCCACGGATGCGGCGGGTTGCGCTGCCCGGTGGGACCGACGTGATTGTCTCGGATACGGTCGGATTTATCTCAGACCTGCCAACACAGCTTGTCGCGGCGTTCCGCGCCACGTTGGAGGAGGTGACGGACGCCGATTTGATCTTGCATGTGCGCGACATCTCTCACCCCGAGACAGAGATCCAGGCCGAAGCGGTGCACGGCATTCTTGACGATCTGGGCGTGCGCGCGGGCGACAGCGTGCCGATGATCGAGGTGCAAAACAAGATCGACTGCGTTCCCGCCGATGAGGCTGACGTGTTGATCGGCGCGGCCCGCACCCGCGCCGATCGTGTGGTGCTGTCGGCCGCGACCGGGGCCGGGTTCGAGACGCTGACCGCGGCCAGCGAGGCCGCGCTGGCGCCGCCGGTGGAGGCGTTCGAGCTGACACTTGGGTTCGATGAGGGGCGCGACCGCGCATGGCTGTTTCGTCACAACCTCGTGCGCGGCGAGGAGGCGACGGACGAAGGCTATCGCTTGGCCATTGCGTGGACCGCCAAAGACCGTGCGCGGTGGGAAGAGTTGCGCAGAAGCGGTCAGGACTAGAGCAATTTCCGGTCTAAGTGAGTCAATCATCATCAGAAAACGCGTTCAAGATCAGCATCCTGCTGATCTTGAGACCGCGATTTCTGATCCAATG
>CALCPC010000099.1 GCA_937900975.1 uncultured Paracoccaceae bacterium | reverse complement strand
AGCAGTTGGTCCAGCAGGTAGTTCTGCATTTCCATTGGATGATGCGACTCCCACCCCAGCTCGCCCGTATAGGCCACCCGCGCCGCCCGCACAGGACACATCCCAAGCTCAATCTCGCGCACCGAAAGCCAGGGAAACCGCGCATTCCCAAGCGCGTCGTCAGGGTGCCCATCGCGGATCAAAGCGCTCAAAAGCGCGCGCGACTTCGGACCGGCGAGTGCGAAAACACCCCATTTGGTCGTCACGTCCTCCTCATTGATCCGCCCGAACGCCGCTTCCTTGTCGGCGATCGCTTGATAGAGAAAATCCTCGTCATAGCCATGCCAAGCGCCGGCCGACACCAGATAGTAATCGTCCGTGCCGGTTCGCATGATGGTGTATTCCGTGCGTGTCGTCCCGGCCGCGGTCAGCGCGTAAGTCAGGTTCAGCCGCCCAACCCGGGGCAGTCGGTTTGACGTGAACCAATCGAGAAATTCCGTCGCACCCGGCCCGCTGATCCTGTGTTTGGCAAAGGCGGTCGCATCGATCAGTCCGACGCCCTCACGGATCGCTTTGGCTTCTTCGCCCGCATGCGGCCACCACGCGCCGCGGCGAAAGCTGCGGCTTTCATGGTCGAAATCGGGCGCGGCCTCTTCTGGGCCGAAATAGATCGGGCGCTCCCAGCCATTGACTTGCCCGAACTGCGCCCCGGCCGCCTTCATCCGATCGTAGCAGGGCGCGGTGCGCAACGGCCGGCATGCCTCCCGCTCCTCGTCGGGATGGTGCAGGACAAAGACATGCGCGTAGCATTCCTCATTTTTGCGTGCGGCATATTCGGTTGTCATCCAGTCCTGGCCGAACCGACGTGGGTCGAGGCTGGCCATATCGATCTCGGCCTCACCTTCGACCATCATCTGCGCCAGGTAGTGCCCGGTCCCGCCCGCCGCGGTGATGCCAAAGGAAAACCCTTCGGCCAGCCACATGTTGCGCAGGCCCGGCGCTGGGCCGACCAGGGGATTGCCGTCGGGCGTATAGCAAATCGGGCCGTTGTAATCGTCCTTCAGCCCTGCCGTTTCGGACGAGGGGATGCGGTGGATGAACGCCATATATTCCGCTTCGATCCGCTCAAGATCGAGGGGGAAGAGATCGGCGCGGAAACTGTCCGGCACCCCGTAGTTAAAGCGCGCGGGCGCCCCCCTTTCATAGGGGCCGAGGATCCAGCCGCCGCGCTCCTCGCGGACATACCATTTCGCGTCGGCATCGCGCAGCACAGGATGCTCGGGGTTCTCTGCCCGCCAGGCCTGAAGCGCTGGATCGGGCTCGGTCACGATATACTGATGCTCGACCGGGATGGCCGGGATCTTGATGCCGAGAAGGGCGGCGGTGCGCTGCGCGTGGTTGCCGGTGGCGGTGACCACATGCTCGGCCCGGATCTCAAAAACCGCGTCCGAGGCAACCAGGTTCCCGCCCTTCTCGACCATGTGGCGGCCTGTCACCACCCATTCATCCCCGGTCCAGCGATACCCGTCGACCTGGCACCGCCGGTGGATGTCCACACCCCGCTGGCGCGCGCCCTTGGCCATCGCTTGGGTCACGTCGGCGGGGTTGATGTATCCGTCCGTGGGGTGAAAGATCGCGCCCTTCAGGTCCTCGGTCCGGACCAGCGGCCAGCGCGCTTTGATCTCGGCCGGCGTTAGCCATTCATGCGGGATGCCGACGGTTTCGGCCGTGCTGGCATAGAGCCGATACTCATCCATCCTCGCGTCGGTTTGGGCCATACGCAGGTTGCCCACAACCGAGAATCCGGCGTTGAGCCCGGTCTCTTCCTCCAAGGACTTGTAAAGCTTTACAGAGTGATCGTGGATGTGGCTGACCGCATAGCTCATGTTAAAAAGCGGCAGCAAACCGGCCGCATGCCAGGTCGAGCCAGAGGTCAGCTCGTCGCGTTCCAGCAGGACGACATCCGACCAGCCGGCGCGCGCCAGATGATAGGCGATGGCCGCGCCAACCGCCCCGCCGCCGATGACGGCCGCTTTTGCGTGGGTTTTCATGTGCGCCCTCCTGCCTGATCGCGAAACCGTAGCAACACAAAGGACCGGCGCGAGATGTCATGCCGACGCATGATTTGCGTTTTCCGACCTTCCGCTTGAACTCAACTGTCGCAAGAGGCACCTATTCAGGGACAGAGCGTCGATGGAGATCGAAATGACCAACCCGCTGCTTGCCCCGTGGACCACGCCGTTTGAGTTGCCGCCATTTGATCGCATCCAAGACACTGATTTTCCCGAGGCGCTCGATGCCGCGATGGAAGCCGCGCGGGCGGCCGTGGCAGCCATCGCCGACAACCCCGCGGCGCCGGATTTTGAGAACACAATCGCCGCTTTGGAGCGGTCGGACAAACTGCTGGGGCGGATTGGGGCGGCGTTGTTTTACCGGGTCGGCACCGACAGCACCGAAGCGTTGCGGGCGGTTCAGCGTGACTATGCGCCGAAATTTGCGGCCTTCAGGACCGAGATCACGATGAACCGGGCGCTGTTTCAGCGGATCGACGCGCTTTTCGCTCAGCGCGAAGACTTGGCGCCGGCCGAGCGGCGGGTGCTTGACCTTTATCATCGCGACTTTGTCCGCAGCGGCGCGAAGTTAGAGGGGGAAGGGCGCGCACGCTATGGGGCGGTCATGGCGCGCTTGGCCGAGCTTGGGACGGCGTTTGTCCAAAACCTCCAGGCCGATGAGCGGTCCTGGACGCTGGCGCTTCAGCCCGAGGATCTGGAAGGGCTGCCCGATTTCGTCGTCTCCGCCGCTGCCGCGGCGGCAGAGGAGCGGGGGGAGACCGGGCACGTGATCACCCTGTCGCGGTCGCTGATTGTGCCGTTTTTACAATTCTCGCCGCGTCGGGACCTGCGACAAGTGGCGTTTGAGGCCTGGGCGGCGCGTGGCGCCAAGGGCGGGGAGACCGACAACGCGGCCATCGTTGCCGAAACGCTGGCGCTGCGCAAAGAGCGGGCGGCCCTTCTCGGCTATCCCAATTTCTCGGCCTATAAGCTGGCGCCCGAGATGGCCAAAACGCCCGAGGCCGTGCGCGCGCTTTTGATGCAGGTGTGGGCGCCGGCAAAGGCGCGTGCCGAAGAGGAAGCTGCAGCGCTTACCGCTTTGATGGCCGAGGATGGCATCAACGACAGCTTGATGCCGTGGGATTGGCGGTTTTACGCCGCACGGCTGCAAAAGCGGGACTACGCCATCGATGAGGCCGAACTGAAGCCGTATCTGCAACTCGACAACATGATTGCCGCCGCCTTCGATGTCGCAAACCGGCTTTTCAAGCTGGAGTTTGCGGAAATCGACGCGCCAAAGCCGCACCCCGATGCGCGGATCTGGGAGGTGCGGCGGGACGGTCGGCACCTTGGGCTTTTCATCGGCGATTTTTTCAACCGGATCGGCAAAAATTCTGGCGCCTGGTGCTCTGGCTTTCGGCGGCAAAGCGATTTCGACGGCGAGGTGCGGCCCATCGTGATCAATGTCTGCAATTTCGCCAAGCCAAGCGCCGGGGCGCCCGCGCTGTTGACCTTTGACGACGCGCGCACCTTGTTTCACGAGTTTGGCCATGCGCTGCACGGTCTGCTTTCCGACCAGCCTTATCCCCGGATCTCGGGCACGGCGGTCGCCCGCGATTTTGTTGAGCTTCCCAGCCAGCTTTACGAGCATTGGCTGAGTGTGCCCGAGCTCCTGCGCGCCCATGCCCGCCACGCCGAGACAGACGCGCCCATTCCCCAGGATCTGGTGGCGCGGCTGCGGGCCGCAGAGACCTTTGACCAGGGCTTTGCGACGGTTGAGTACACGGCCTCTGCGCTGGTCGATCTGGCTTTGCACAGCGGCCCCACCCCCGCCGATCCGATGGCGCGCCAAGCGGAGGTTCTGGCCGAGCTTGGGATGCCGCAGGCCATCGCGATGCGCCACGCTACGCCCCATTTTGCCCACATCTTTGCCGGCGACGGATATTCAAGCGGCTACTATTCTTACATGTGGTCCGAAGTGATGGACGCCGATGCCTTCGCCGCCTTTGAAGAAACAGGCGACCCGTTCGACCGCGATCTTGCCATCCGGCTTGAAAAGCACGTGTACGCCGCCGGTGGCCGGGACGAGGCGGATGCGCTCTACACTGCGTTTCGCGGCGCCATGCCAGCCGCCACCGCAATGCTGCGCAAACGCGGACTTGCCGCGTAAATCGTCGCGTGTCCCCGAATAAGGTGAGGGCGCGACGGTTGCGCGACCTCACACCGGTGTGAGGTATCGAACGTTAGTTTTTGAAAGCTAACAACTAGTGTTCCGTTCGGAACACCACGAAAAATTTAAAAGTAATTTGATCTCCGACTTGTGTAGGTGGTTTTTCGTCTGTATGTGAAGCAGCATTAGTGCCCTTGCACAGTGCCGTGACAGCTTCGGCATCTGGACAGTGTGAGCATGATCTTTTTCAATAAAAGCGGGAGCCTAAAATGTCCGAAGAAGCAACTGTCGATAAGGGTGATCTGCTTGCCCTCGCATCGGATATCGTTGCGTCCTATGTGGGCAACAACACTGTTCAGCCGGATCAAGTCTCGGATATGCTGAAATCGGTCTACGGAACGATGACAACCTTGACAGAAGTCAAAGTTGAAGAACCGGAGGAACTGATCCCAGCCGTGCCGATTAAGAAGTCGGTCACAAATGACTACATCATTTGTCTTGAAGACGGCAAAGAGTTGAAGATGCTGAAGCGGCATCTGAAAACGGCCTATGACATGACGCCAGAACAGTATCGCGAGAAATGGGGTCTGAAGTCGGATTACCCGATGGTCGCGCCAAGCTATGCCCAAAAGCGTCAGGAACTGGCCAAGAAAATCGGCCTCGGCCGGAAACCGCGCACAACGACCAGCACAGCCGCCGCGACAACCACGGCGGCAAAGTCGGCCGCCGCAACCAAGACCGCCACGACACCCAAAACGACGACCAAGTCGCGGGCGAAGGCGAAGACGGCCTAGTCAAAGCGCGTTGATCTCAGCGATTGGACGGCTTAGCATCTCGCAAGGGGCCCTTGGGCCCCTTCCCCGTTTCTAGGACCTTTCGAATGACCGCGCCGCCGAAGAAGCTTTTCGTCAAGACCTATGGCTGTCAGATGAACGTCTATGACAGCGAACGGATGACCGGCGCCCTGGCCGCGGAAGGGTACGAAGTGACGGAGGAGGCCGCATCGGCGGACCTCATCCTCCTCAACACGTGCCACATCCGCGAAAAAGCGGCCGAAAAAGTCTATTCAGAGCTTGGGCGCCTCAAACCCCTTAAGGCCGCAAACCCCGATCTGAAGATCGGGGTGGCGGGCTGTGTGGCGCAGGCGGAGGGGGCGGAAATCATCCGTCGTCAGCCCCTGGTCGATTTGGTTGTCGGGCCGCAAGCCTACCACAGGCTGCCGGCGATGACCGCCGCGTTGGCCGAGGGGCGCCGGGCGATCGACACAGAGTTCCCGGTCGAGGACAAGTCCGACCACCTTCCGCCCGCGCGCGGCCCGAATGCGCGGCGGGCGCCGGCGGCGTTTTTGACCGTGCAGGAAGGCTGCGACAAGTTCTGTGCCTTTTGCGTTGTCCCGTATACCCGCGGCGCGGAGGTGTCGCGCCCGGCGGCGCGCATCCTGGCTGAAGCCGAGGATCTGGTGGAGCGTGGGGTGGTCGAGATCACGTTGCTCGGCCAGAACGTCAATGCCTACCGGGCCGGGGATTGGACGCTTGCGCGCCTGATCCGCCGCTTGGCAAAGATCGACGGCCTGCAGCGGATCCGTTTTACCACCAGCCACCCAAACGACATGGATGACGACCTGATAGATGCCCACGGAACGGTGGAAAAACTGATGCCGTACCTGCATTTGCCGGTCCAATCAGGCTCTGATCGGGTGTTGGCTGCGATGAACCGCAAGCACACCGCCGAGGCCTATCACCAGATCCTGGGGCGGTTGCGCGCCGTGCGCCCAGACATCGCACTTTCGGGCGATTTTATCGTCGGATTTCCGGGCGAAACAGAAGAGGATTTCGCCGCGACGTTGGCGCTGTGTCGGCGTGTGGGCTATGCGCAAGCCTATTCGTTCAAATACTCAAGCCGGCCCGGCACACCGGCCGCCGGGCGGGAAGCGGTGCCCGAAGACGTGAAGTCAGAGCGTCTGCAACGCCTTCAAACCCTTCTCAGCGCGCAGCAAACGGCCTTTCAACAGCGTCAGATCGGACGTGTCTTGCCGGTCCTGTTAGAAAAGCCCGGGCGAGAGCCGGGTCAATTGGTCGGGCGCTCGCCCTATTTGCAGGCGGTCCATTGCGCCGCGCCGCCGGGGCTAATCGGCCAGATTGTGCCGGTTGAAATCGTCGATGCCGGCCCAAATTCGCTCGCTGGACGGCTTCACTGAAATTGCTCTAAAAGGCAGCCCCGCGAAACTGGTGCGCGATGAGCCGCAAAGCAGCCCTTGGCCGCTCAAAACTGTGTATAAAAAGCGGCGCAGCGGATCGCCGTTGGACCCCGTCACGAGCGTCATCCAAAGGGATTGTTGCCGCCCGGCCCGGACATCATCCCCCTCGGTGACGCTTCTGGTGCTTCGCGAAATCCCCGAGGGATCGAGCGTTACATACCGCGTTGAAGACCTTGATTTCAGGCAGCGCCGTGTGATCCAGCTTGAAACGCCGGGGGGGCGGCGCCCTCTGACCGATGGGGAATACGCAGATATGTCCCCGATTTCGACAGCGTCTTTTTGGTCCAAGCCGCCGCCGGTCGTGGTGGCGCGCATGTCAGGCTCGACAGCATCCTCCAGATCGATGGTTCTGCGGAGTATGATCGTTTGACCAAGCCACAGCGTTCCGGTCGGGCCCAGATCACCAAGGCCAGTTGCCAAGCGCGTGCAGACCGCGCGCCGCGCCAAACCCGCAGGGGTTGCCCAACACCATCTAAACCCCAGGATCGAGGAGCGCTTCGAGGGCACTGTGACCGCCCTCTGGCGGCGCGCATGAAGGGCTTTGGACACCGCTTCGGTCGATGTGAGCGCGTCGCGAACAAAGCCGCTTGGCCAAACGCCATGTCGACCCGTATGCGGCCCCCTTTCCGGCGGGGGCCGCGATGCCTGCGGGCGCGGCCACCCCTGATCGTATAGCCAAAAGCGGAGGATCGGCGCTCAGTGCTGGACGGGGCCTAAAGCTTGTTCGCTTCTGGCGGCGTGGCGACCGTGCCTAACCGCTTCAAGACACACGACAAAACAAAGAAGCCGGTCGGACCGCCGCCCCGCACTGCAGGCTTACCTGCGCCAGAGGGGGCGCGGACGTTTTCGCGCTATTGCCCACTGGCGTGACCCGGCACTTTGTCCTTGATCCCTCGCGAATGGAAGGGCCCACGAAGCGTGCCGATCCGCCGCGCGGTCGGCACCGTCTTAGCGTGCAGGCCGGGCCTAGCCCGTCAGACCGGCGGGCTGTAGCGCCGAGGTGGGGCGAAGCGCGCGGCCGAACGCCTCAAACAGCGGGCGCGAGACAGGATCATTGGCGGCATTCCACTCTGGATGCCACTGCACGGCCATGGCGAAGGCGGACGCGCCTTCGATATGGATCGCCTCGTGCGTGCCATCGGGCGCATAGCCTTCGACGACGACACGCGCGCCAATCTCGGCGATGCCTTGGCCGTGGAGCGAGTTCACCAGCACCTCGTCAGCGCCGAAGATGCGCGCGAAATGGCCGCCAGGGGCAAGGTGGACAAGATGGCGATGCTCAAACTTCTCTTCCAGCGTGCCGTCGGGGGGCATCCGGTGGTTTTGGCGCCCCGGCAGGTCGCGGATTTCGGGGTGCAGCGTGCCGCCGAAAGCGACGTTAAACTCCTGAAATCCGCGGCAGATCCCAAGGATCGGCACCCCCGCCTCCACGGCGCCGCGGACCAGGGGCAAGACGACACCGTCGCGGTTGAGGTCGAAGGCGCCGTGCGCCTCTGTCACCGCATGGCCGTAGAAGTCGGGGTGAACATTCGGCCGCCCGCCGGTCAGCACGAACCCGTCACAGGCGTCAAGCAAGTCCCGGGTGTGCGCCGCATCGGGCAGGGAGGGGACGACCAGCGGCAGGGCGTCTGTCACCTCCGCGACCGCGCGGATGTTCATCTCCCCAACCGCCTGGGCGGGGTATTCGTCATTGATCAGGTGGTGGTTGGCGACGATCCCGACGACCGGGCGGGGCATAGAACTCTCCTTTTCGCTACCCTTCTATAATTAGGCGACGCACCGAAAAGTGCCAGCGTGGATCGTGTTTTGGACCACGATTGCCTAGGCTTGAGGCAGTGTTGCGCCGGGTTGCAAGCGGGCGACCAGGGTGGTGCCGCTTTCGATAATGATCTTCATCCGCTCCTCCAAGCGGACCATCTCGGCCATGGCCGACTGGAACGCCTCTGTATCCTCGCCTAGCTGACCAAGCTCGCTGAACAGATCCTCGCTGGCGCGCGCCTGACCCTCGGCCAGGGTGATAACCTCGCGCAGGTTTTCAAGCACTTCGCTGAGGTGGGGGCCGTGGTTGCCAAGCTGCACACCCTCTTCCAGCAGCGCGACCTGACCGCGCATCGCGGCGAACCATTCCTGGCTAAGCCGCGGCGCGCGCCGCGCCTTTTGCAGCGCCGTCCGTTCAAGTGTGCGGGTCTGGGAAATCACGCGGTCGACCTGTCCGCGCAGCTTGCTTTGGATTTCGAGCACATCGTCGTTGACCTGCACGACACGCCCCAGGATCTGGTCAAGCTCTGTCACCAGCCGCGCGATACGGTCGAGAAAGAGGTTCAGATCCCGCGCCAGGGCGCCAAATTCATCGGAGGAGCGGATTTCGGCCCGGTGATCGATGGTCCCATAAGCCCGCGCAAGCCGACTGACCACCGCGCGCAGCCCGATCAAAGGCTCAAGCCGGGAGCGCAGGAGGCCGTAGAGCAGGATCGAGTGCAAGATGATCTTGCCGACCGCAAGACCGGCGGTGAGCTGGATGTCCTTCCACCACAGCAGAAGGTCGGTCGAAAGATAGGTCCGCACCTCCACCCGGCCAAGCACGTCACCCACATCCGCCAGCGAGTGGCACGAAAGACAGAACTCCTGCGCCTTGATCTCAACGACCCCGGCACGGTAGGCGCCCGATGGCCAATTGTCGGCCGGAATGCCCTCTGGCACAAAGCCAAAAAGATCGGTGATCGAGGCGCGCGTCACCTCGGAGGGTTCGACAGCGATGGAATAGCCGATCTGATTCCAGTTCTCGCCGAGGATTGGATAGAGCGTGCGCGCCGCGACCGGCCCACCCTCGTTCAGCATGATGGTGCGCACGTTTTCGGCGATGTCCTCGGCCGCCTGCGCGGCGCGGTCCTCCCCTTGGGCGCGGAAATCGTAGTAGACAAGGCCCACCTTGATCGCGAACTCCACGATCGTCACGATCACAAGGATGACGAAGAAGTCCTTGATCATGTGGATCAGGAAGGATTTGTCGAACCGGCCGATTGCGGCGTCTTCGGTGTCGAGCCCTTGGGCCATGGGCCGGTCTCCTTTCAACTCAACCGCCACATGCGCCGAACCGGCGCGGGTTCAAGGCAAGCGGGCCTTGTGGGCCGCACAAAACCCCGTAGTTTGGCGGCGAACCCGGAGGACCTATGAAAAGCGATACCGAGCCCCTGATCCGCCTTGCAGACTATGCCCCGCCGCCCTTTTTGATCGACCGGGTGCATTTGACGGTCCGGTTGCATCCCCGGGCGACGCGGGTCACGGCACGGCTGCATGTGCGCCGCAACCCCGCCGGTGACGCCAGCGCCGACATGCTGTTGGACGGTGTCGGGCTGCGCCTGGTCTCGGCCAGCATCGATGGCGCCGCGGTGCCGGTGGCGGCTTTGACGCAGACGGCCGCCGGGCTGACGGTCGCGGCTGCGGCGCTGCCGGACGATGCGTTTGAGTGGGTCGCGGAGACTGAAATCGCGCCCGAAGCGCACACCGCGTTGGAAGGGCTTTACATGTCGAAGGGCATGTATTGCACCCAATGCGAGGCACAGGGTTTTCGAAAGATCACCTATTTCCCCGACCGCCCCGATGTCATGGCGGTCTACACAGTCCGGATCGAAAGCGATTTGCCGGTGCTTTTGTCGAACGGCAACCCCGTGGACAAGGGCCCGGGCTGGGCGGAATGGCACGACCCTTGGCCAAAGCCGTCGTATTTGTTCGCGCTCGTCGCCGGCGATCTGCAATGCGTCGCCGATCACTTCACCACGGCCTCCGGCCGCGGGGTGGATCTGCAGATCTGGGTCCGGGACGGCGATCAGGGCAAATGCGCCTACGCGCTCGACGCGCTGAAACGCGCGATGACTTGGGATGAGCGCGCCTATGGCCGGGAATACGACCTCGACCTTTTCATGATTGTCGCCGTCGACGATTTCAACATGGGCGCGATGGAGAACAAGGGGCTGAACGTCTTTAACTCCAAATACGTGCTGGCCAGTCCCGACACGGCCACCGACCGCGATTATGAGTTCATAGAGGGCATTATCGCGCATGAGTATTTCCACAATTGGACCGGCAACCGGATCACCTGTCGCGATTGGTTTCAATTGTGCCTTAAGGAAGGGTTGACGGTTTACCGCGATCAGCAATTCTCGGCCGACGAACGTTCGGCCCCGGTCAAACGGATCGACGATGTGATCCGGCTGCGCGCCGCCCAGTTTCGGGAAGACGCGGGCCCGCTGGCGCATCCCGTGCGCCCCGACCGCTATGTGGAGATCAACAACTTCTACACCGCGACGGTCTACGAGAAGGGCGCCGAGGTGATCGGCATGTTGCGGACCTTGGTGGGGGCGGACGTTTATGACCGGGCGCTAACGCTGTACTTCGATCGCCATGACGGGCAGGCCTGCACCATCGAGGATTGGCTCGCGGTCTTTGAGGAGGCAAGCGGCCGCGACCTGACCCAGTTCAAGCGTTGGTACACCCAAGCCGGAACACCAGAGGTTGCGGTGGCGGAGGCGTGGCAGGACGGGACCTATCAGCTGACCTTCACCCAATCGACGCCGGCGACGCCCGGCCAGGACGAAAAGGCCCCGCAGGTGATCCCTTTGGCAATGGGTCTTTTGGCGCCGGACGGGTCTGAAATCCTGCCGACAACATTGGTGGAGTTGACCGAGGCGCAAGAAACGCTGCAGTTCGAGGGGTTGGCCGCGCGGCCCATCCCTTCGCTTTTGCGCGGATTTTCGGCGCCCGTGATCCTGGCGCGCCCGGCCTCGGCCGCCGACGCGCTGGTCAGGCTGGCCCATGACACCGCTCCCTTCAACCGATGGGAGGCCGGGCGCAGCCTGATGCGCGAGGCCGTTGCCGATTGCGCGCTGGGCGCCGGGCTGCCGGAGCCCGGCCTTTTCGCGGGGCTTGAGGCTGTTCTCGCCGATGCGGCGCTTGACCCGGCTTACAAGGCGCTGGTCCTGTCGCTGCCCAGCCTAGACGATGTGATGGAGACGGTGCGCGGGCGCGCCGAAACCGCCGATCCCGAGGCCGCCTATGCGGCGCTGGCGGCGGTCGACACGGGCCTTGCGCAGCATCTCGCGCCGCGGCTTGCGGCGGATTACGCGGCGCATCGCGTCGCGGGGCCCTATCGCCCCGATGCGGCCGATGCGGGGCGCCGCGCGCTTTCGGGGCGGCTTCTTGGGCTGCTCTCGCGCGCTGAAGAGGGCGCCGCGAGCGCCCGGGCGCAATTCGCGGCGGCGGGCAATATGACCGAGGCGATGCAGGCGCTTGGCCTTCTGGTGCGGGAGGGCGCGGCAGAGGACGCGCTGGCAGCCTTCTATCGGCGCTGGCAGGCGGACCGGCTGGTGATCGATAAGTGGTTCGCCGTGCAGATCTCTGCCGCGCCGCCCGCGCGCGCGGTAGAGGCCGCGGCGGCTTTGACCGGGCATCCCGATTTCGATGCTCGCAACCCCAACCGGTTCCGCGCCGTGATCGGCGTCCTGGCCATGGGCAATGGCGCGGCCTTTCACCGCCGCGATGGGGCGGGCTATGCGCTGGTCGCCGACCATTTGATTGCGCTCGATCCGATCAATCCGCAAACCACGGCCCGCATCGCGGGCGCCTTCGAAAGCTGGCGCCAGTTCGACGAGCACCGCCAACGCCAGATGCTGCGCGCGTTGCAGCGGATCGTGGACCAGCCGGATCTGTCCCGCGATACGACCGAAATCGTCACCCGCATCTTGGAGGCCGCACCATGAGCGTCGCGGCAAGCCGGCCGATCTGCCTTGTCACCGGTGGCAGCGCCGGCATAGGCGCTGCCACCGCGCGGCTGGCCGCGCGCGATGGCTATGATGTGGCGCTCACCTATAACAGCGATCGCGCCGGGGCTGACGCCACGGCCGATGCCGTCGGCGCAGCCGGCGGCGAGGCCGCCCTTTTCAAAGCCGATCTGTCCGATCCCGACACTGTCGAACCGCTCTTTCAAAGCCTGGACGCGCGGTGGGGCCGGCTTGACGCTTTGGTCAACAACGCTGGCATCGTTGACATGGCCTGCGGGATCGACGGGCTGACAGCAGCCCGGATCACGCGGATGCTGACTATAAATACAACCGCAGCCATGCTCGTCGCACAGCAGGCGGTGCTGCGGATGCGGGCGGGCACGGCGGGCGGTGCGATCGTGAATGTTTCGTCAAAGGCCGCAGTGATCGGCGGGGCCAATATGTATCTCGATTATGCCGCTTCGAAAGGCGCGCTCGACACCTTCACCCGTGGGTTGGCGCTGGAAGAGGCGGCGCGCGGCATCCGTGTCAACGCCGTACGGCCTGGGGTCATTGCAACCGCGATCCACGGCAAGGGCGGTGTACCGGATCGCGCTTCGGCCATGGGCCCGGATTTGCCCATGCGCCGGGCGGGCCGGCCCGAGGAAGTGGCCGAGGCCATTGTTTGGCTTTTGTCGAGCAAAGCCAGTTATGTCACCGGTGCCATTCTCGACGTTGCGGGCGGTCGCTGATCGTCTGCGGGATAAGGCTGGGCTGTCCGTCAGCGCCGCTTTGGCCTCGCCTAGGGGCCGGGAAAGGGCGTCAGTGCAGGCTTTGCCTGCACGCGCGCGGTTCCCGCGCGCCCTGCGCGTTTCGCGCAGGTGACGCCTGGCGCCGCGCTCCGAGATCTGGCGGTATCCCCGGTCTTGTCCTTCCCCCCCGCCCGCGGCTAGACCAGCACCGTTCTTTGTGTGAGGAGCCCACATGCCAGAGCTTGCCTTTACCGAACCCAAGGCCCGCACCATCGCCGGCGCGATGGGAGACTGGGAACTTGTCATCGGCATGGAGGTTCATGCCCAAGTCGCGTCAAACGCCAAACTGTTCTCGGGAGCAGCCACAGCCTTCGGCGCCGAACCCAACACGCAGGTAAGCCTGATCGACGCCGGCATGCCAGGCATGTTGCCCGTCCTCAACCGCTACTGCGTCGAACAGGCCGTCCGCACCGGTCTCGGCCTCAAGGCCGAGATCCACCGCGTCAGCGCGTTCGACCGCAAGAACTATTTCTACCCCGATCTGCCGCAAGGCTATCAGATCAGCCAGCTTTACCACCCCATTGTCGGCGAAGGCGAGGTGTTGGTCGATCTTGGCCCCAGCAGCGCCCGCCGTGTCCGCGTGGAGCGGATCCATCTTGCACAAGACGCCGGCAAGTCGATCCACGATATGGATCCCGCCCGCTCTTTCGTTGATCTCAACCGCACCGGCACCGCGCTGATGGAGATCGTCAGCCGGCCCGACATCCGCGGCCCTGAGGAGGCGGCTGAGTATATCCGCAAACTCCGCCAGATCCTACGCTATCTCGGCACCTGTGATGGCAACATGGCCGAGGGTTCGCTGCGGGCCGACGTCATCGTGTCGGTGTGCCGCCCGGGCGCTTATGAGCGCTACCGCGAAAGCGGCGATTTCTCCCATCTTGGCACCCGCTGCGAGATCAAGAACATGAACTCCATGCGCTTTATTCAAGCGGCGATAGACTATGAGGCGCGGCGCCAGATCGCCATTTTGGAAGATGGCGGCAGCGTCGATCAGGAGACCCGGCTGTACGACGCCGCGAAGGGCGAGACGCGTTCCATGCGGTCCAAAGAAGAGGCGCATGACTACCGCTATTTCCCCTGTCCCGACCTGCTGCCGCTGGAGCTTGAGGACGCGTGGATTGCCGAGATCCGCGCGGGCCTACCCGAATTGCCCGATGCCAAGAAGGCGCGCTTTGTCACCGAGTATGGGATGACCGAGTACGACGCCGGCGTTCTGCCCGCCGATGTCGCCGATGCCGCATTCTTTG
>CALCPC010000098.1 GCA_937900975.1 uncultured Paracoccaceae bacterium | reverse complement strand
ATCCACCGAAACGCGCGGGTACCGTGCCAGCCGGCAACGACCAATGTCACAACCAAAAGCGCCAGCGCCGTTGCGCCAAGCCCAGTGGTCAGGCTGAGGCGAGACGCCTCCCAAAACCCCGGCCACGCGAAGAGCGCGCGGACCGTTTGAAGCCCGAAAACCCCGCCGGGGCCGATGCCAAAGGCCGGCAGAACCGTCCCTGCAAGCCCGGCCAGAACCGGCCCGGTTAGCACAAGAAGCGTAAGCGCCGGCAGCAACGCCACCCGGCGCAAGGGACGCACGGGCAAAGCCCTAGTCAGCGTTGCCGTAGCGCGCGATCCAGTCGGTTTCGATCCGGGTCATCCAACTTGGGTGCGGCTCGGGCTGCGCCGCGCCAAGATCTGCGGGCGACAGCGTCGCGGGCCCAAGGTCGAGCGCGGCAAAAGCCGCCCGGTCCTCCGGCGCCAGACGATCCATATCAAGCACCGTGCCGTAGCCCAGGACAGACGGATCCTGCGCGCGCAACTGCGCCTCGGGCGACAGCAGGGCATTGGCCACCACCATCGCCCCAGCTTTTGAGCCGGCGTTGAAGGGGATCGCGACAAAGCTGGCATTGCCAAGCGTGCCCTTGTCGAGAACGAAGGTCCGCACCGTCTCGGGCAGCTCAAAATTCGCAATCGCCGCGGATGCCTCGCCTGGCGAAAAGGAGATCGCAAGATCGATTTCGTCATCCGCGATCAACTGCAATTGACGAGGGCCCGATTGCGGATAAGCCCGGCCTTGGCGCCAAAGAAGCGGCGTGAGCGCGTCGAGAAAATCCCAAAGCGGCGCCGTGACCTCGGCATAATCCGCATCGCTTGCCGGTTGGGACAGCGGCGCGGGATCGTCGCTGAGATCGATCAGCGCTTGTTTCAGGAAGGTGGAGCCCAGAAAATCCGGGGGTTGCGGAAAGGTAAAGCGGCCGGGGTTCGCCTCGGCCCAGGTCAAAAGGGCCGGCATGTCGCCCAGCGGCTGGGGCAGATCGGCGGTGTCGTACATGAAGACGACCTGCGCCATGGCCCACGGGCTCTCATAACCGTCGGTGGGGACGGTGAAATCGGTGGTCACGGTCTTTCCCTCGACATCGACAAACGCCCAGTTGGGCAACGCCTCGGCAAAGGGACCAAAGAGAAGATCCGCGTCCTTCATGGCGGCAAAATTCGCGCCATTGATCCAGATCAGATCGACGGCGCCATCGGAGGTCTCGCCCGCCGCCCGCTCAGACAGAACCCGGCTGACCGCGTCGGATGTGTCGGCCAGCTTGACATGGACAAGATCGACGCCGTGCGCTGCAGCGACGCGCCCGCCAACCCAGTCGATGAACGCGTTGGTCGTCGTCGACCCGCCCCAAGCATGCCAGTGAACGGTCTGCCCGCGCGCTTCTGCCAGCACGGACGCCCAATCCTCTGGCTCGGCTCCGGCTGCGGGGATAGCGGCACCAAGGCCGAGGACAAGGGAAAGCACAAGACGCATTAGCGGGTCTCCTGACGGTTGGGGACATGCGGAAAGACGCGGCGGGCCAGCAAGATGCGGGCGCCGGCGGTGATAAAGCAAAGCGTGCCGAAGATCCAAGCGAGCAGCGCGAAGGATCCCGGAAAAAGACAGAGCAGGACGAAAAAGACAATGGTCTCCGAGCCTTCCAAAAGCCCGCCGGTAAAGTAAAGCGACTTTACACCGCGCGCGTCCGTTACCATCGCCTTTTTCTCGGCCAGGATCGCAAAGCCGAGAAAACTGGTGCCGTTGAAGTAAAAGCTGGTCAGCAAGAACGCACCCGCCGCGCCATTGGCGGCGGGATCGGCGAAAACGAACGCCATGGGGATCGCGCCATAGAACAGAAAATCGGCCGCGATATCGAGGTAGCCGCCGAAATCCGTGCGCGTCGTCGCCCGCGCGACCGCCCCGTCCAACCCATCGGCAAGCCGGCTGGCAAGGAGGGGGATCAGCGCCCAGCCGGGATGCCCGAGCGCAATCAAAAGCGCCGCCGATAGGCCGAGCGCAAGACCGATGAGGGTGACTGTGTTGGCCACGGCGCCCAACCTTGCCAACATGCGGCCAAGCGCATCGAGGCCCGGGTCAAGGTATTTGCGCATCCCGGCATCAAGCATGGTCTGCCTCCGATCTCCTGGATTTGGTCTAGCGCCCTTCGGAGGGATATTTCAATTTGCCTGACGCCATTGTGACAAAGCAGAGAGGTCCGGGCGAGGGCGCAAAGCCACCGCCGCCCTTCTGGCGGCGCCTGCGGCACGCCGCAGGGGTTTCGGGCTTGCCCGAAACCGTGGCCAGTCTGGCGTCGTTCTACGATGCAGGCGCTAAGCGTAAACCTTCACCGGCGTGCCCGCGAGGGCTGCAATGTTCAAAAGCCCACGGGCAGTGATCGAGGGCGTAACGATATGCGCTTTGTTCCCCATCCCCATAAGGATCGGGCCGACCTCGATCCCGCTGGCCGAAAGCTTGAGGATGTTTCGGATCCCCGATGCAGCATCGGTGTTGGCAAAGATCAGCGTGTTCGCCGACCCATCGAGCCGGCTGCCGGGAAAAATTCGGTCCCGCAACACAGGGTCGAGCGCGCTGTCGGCGTGCATCTCTCCCTCATAGACAAAATCGCGCGGCTTTGCGTCGAGAATGGCCAACGCCTCCCGCGTGCGCCGGCCGGTATCGGTGTCGAGATTGCCGAATTGCGAGTGCGAGCAGATCGCGATCTTGGGCTCCATGCCAAAGCGGCGGACATGGCGCGCGGCCGCGATAGTCGTCGTTGCGATCTCTTGCCCGGTTGGCACGGGGTGGACTTGCGTGTCCGCGATAAAGAGCGGCCCGCGCTCCAATATCATTAGCGACAGCGCCCCGATCGGCCACAAATCCCCCGGAGAGCCCAAGAGTTCATTGATGTATTTCAGATGCCAAAGATACTGCCCGAACGTGCCGCAGATCAGGCTGTCGGCCTCATCGCGGTGGACCATGACGGCGGCAATGGCCGTGGTGTTGGTGCGAATGATCGCCCGCGCAAGGTCTGGTGTCACGCCCCGGCGCGCCATCAGGCCAT
>CALCPC010000097.1 GCA_937900975.1 uncultured Paracoccaceae bacterium | reverse complement strand
ACGGCGCTGATCCGCGGGTTGAATGCGGTTTATGACAGGGACGCCCTGGACGGTTTCCTCCACCGGACGGTGCGCGCGCTGCTGCTGACGCTGTCGCTGATCGGGATGGCGGTGGCGGCGGTTCTGACGGTTTTGATCTTGCCTCCGATCATTGCGCTGATGCCGTTTGCCGCCGCGACACAAATCGTCGCGACGCTTTTGCATTGGGCTGCCACGGTTTTTGTGATCGTGGTGGGCCTGGCGCTGATCTATCGCTATGGGCCGGATCGGCGGCATGGCCGGCCCCAGCGGATCCGGCCGGGCGTCGCGCTGGCCTTGGCGATCTGGGGGCTCGGCTCGGTCGCGTTGACGGTCTATTTCCGCAACTTCGCAAATTTTAATGAGGTTTATGGCTCGCTCGGCGCGGTTGCGATCCTGCTGATTTGGTTTTACGTCAGCGCCTTTGCCGTCCTTTTGGGCGCCCAGCTGAATGCCACATTGGAGGCAGAGCACCCAACCGCCTAGGCCTGCCGCCGGGTTGGGCAGGGGGACGGTTTTGCGCGGATTGGGCTTGACGGCCCGGGGCGCGGCCCGCCACGGTCGCCCGGGCGGGGGGCGCCGGGGCCCGCGCGACAAGGACTGGACGGTTTCGGAGACGACATGCTGCGCGCCACAACGCTTGGGACAGGGCCGGTGGTGGACACCGTAACACTGGATTACGACGCAAGGTTTCGCCGGCGCGTGTCGCTGACGGGCGATGGCGGTCTGGCGTTTTTGCTGGATCTGCCCGCCGCGCGGGAGCTGCGGGAGGGGGACAGTCTGCTGCTGGAAGACGGGAAGACCGTCACCGTCCGCGCGGCGCCCGAGGATCTGATGGAGGCGCGCGCCGACACGCCCATGGCGCTGGCCCGCACCGCCTGGCACATTGGCAACAGGCATCTACCCTGCGAGATCCATGCCGATTGTCTGCGGCTGCGCTGGGATCATGTGATCGCCGAAATGTTGACCGGCCAAGGCTGTGTGGTGCAGCGCGTCACGGCCCCCTTTCAACCCGAGGGCGGCGCTTATGGCCACGGCCGCACCCACAGCCATGATTGACCCGCCCCGCCCGACCCCGTCCCATGGCCGTCCAGCACCGGACGGCGGTCCGAGACGATTCAGGCCATGACCCTTTTCCACCCCGACCGGCGAGAGCTAAGCCCGCGGCACAAGCGGCTCTGGGCGCTTTATGAGATCCTGACGACGCTTGTCGATTTTCTGGCCGCGGTTCTTTTCGTCTTTGGCTCGATCCTGTTTTTCCGGGAGGAGACCGTGACGCTTGGCACATGGCTGTTTTTGGCCGGCTCGCTGTTCTTTGCGCTCTCGCCGACGATCCGCCTGACGCGAGAGCTGCATTACTGGCGCATCGGTCAGATCGACAAGTTGGCGGAGCGCGCGCGTGACTGAGCGGCGCCAGCGCCTGCACGCCTGGTTCGGCGCCGCCTTTCCAACGGGCGCGTTTGCCTATTCCCACGGGCTGGAGGCGGCGATTGCGGCGGGGACGGTCGCGGATGCCGGCGCGCTTGCGGACTGGATCGGCGCGGTTCTGGCGCAGGGCGCGGGGCGCAGCGACGCGGTGCTGCTGACCGCCGCGATGCGCCCCGGCGCCGATCTCGACGCCTTGGCCGATCTTGCCGCAGCGCTGGCCACCAGCCGCGAGCGCTGGGTCGAGACGGTTGAGCAAGGGCGCGCCTTTGCCGCCGTCTCGGCATCGGTTTGGGGCACGGAGGCAGAGCCGCGCCCCCTGCCCATCGCCGTGGGCGCCGCGGCGGGCGCGCTGGGCGACGGGCCCGAAGATGTCGTGGCGCTATACCTTCACGCGATGGCGGCCAATCTGGTCTCGGTCGCTGTGCGGTTCTTGCCGCTTGGCCAAACGGCGGGCCAGCGGGTGCTGGCCGGTCTTTATCCGGTGATCGAGGCCACGGCCGCGGCTGCGCTCCAAGCCGATCCCGACGATCTTGGCGGCGCGACGCTGGCCGCGGACCTGGCGGCGATGCGGCACGAGACGATGCCGGTGCGGATTTTTCGGACATGACACGCACGCCGAAACCCAAGATCAGCCTCCGTCAACAGCGCGGGTCGTCGATTGCGCAAACCGTCGGCGCGCGCGCCCAGGCGGTGGTCGGCGCCGACCGTTTGGCGGTTTTAAGGGACTGGGGGACCGGCGAAATCGACTATCCGGCTGGGACGTTTCGCACCGAGCGCGCGGATGTTACAGCAGCGCTGGGCAGCGATTGGTGGGCGACGCCCAGATTTGCGGCCTGGCGCGACGCCTTAAAAACAGCGCCAAGTCTGGCCATACGCCGCGTGAAAAACGATCGCTCCAAAACCGGGAGTGTCGACGCCTGGATCGGGGTTTACCGGATCCTTGACCGGTCAGTAGAGCCGCATGAGATTTTTATCCTCTTCGATCCCGAACGCCTTGCGGAGGTCGCATGAAAAGCCCTAACGGACCCTTGCGCATCGGCATCGGTGGCCCGGTCGGCGCCGGCAAAACCACGCTGACCGAGAAGCTGTGCAAGCATCTGAGAGACCACGTTTCCGTCGCTGTGATCACAAACGACATCTACACCCGCGAGGATGCCGAGGCGTTGATGCGCGCGCAGGCCTTGCCGTTGGAGCGGATCGTCGGCGTTGAAACCGGCGGCTGTCCGCACACCGCGCTCCGCGAGGATGCCTCGATCAACCTTGCCGCCATCGCCGCTCTTCGCGCGCGGATCCCCGACCTCGACGCGATTTTCATCGAATCAGGGGGCGACAACCTGGCCGCAACCTTCAGCCCAGAGCTTGCCGATATCACCATATACATGATCGATGTGGCGATGGGGGAGGAGATTCCCCGCAAAGGCGGGCCTGGAATCACCCGATCCGACCTTCTTGTGATCAACAAAACCGATCTTGCGCCCTATACTGGCGCATCGCTCGAAGTCATGGCGCGCGATGCAAAAGCCCAGCGCGGCGCGCGGCCCGTCGTCTTTGCCGATCTCAAGGCCGGGCGCGGTGTCGATGCGGTTGCACGGTTTCTTCAAGATCACGGTGGACTTTCCACACATTAGGCTAAAGGCATATTATCTTGACACCGCACGCCCACCGTCCGATGCAGAGCGCGGTGGGGTCTTTGACCAGGGGAACGTGATGGAGAAGTTCGAGACACTGACCGGGGTCGCTGCGCCCCTGCCGATGATGAATGTCGACACCGACATGATCATCCCGAAGCAATTCCTAAAAACGATCAAACGCACGGGTCTTGGGGTCAATCTCTTCGACGAGATGCGCTATCGCGACGATGGCAGCGAAAACCCGGATTTTGTTTTGAACAAAGCGGCCTATCGCAATGCCGAGATCCTGATCGCCGGCGATAATTTCGGTTGCGGCTCTTCGCGCGAACACGCGCCCTGGGCGCTGCTGGACTTTGGCATCCGGGTCGTTGTGGCGACATCTTTCGCCGACATCTTCTACAACAATTGTTTTAAGAACGGGATCCTGCCCATCGTCTTGCCGCAGGAGGCGGTGGATGTTTTGATGGCCGATGCCAGCCTTGGCGCCAACGCGGTGCTGACCGTGGATCTGCCCGCGCAAACCCTTATGCGCCCGGATGGCGAAACACTGGCCTTCGACATCGACCCTTTCAAAAAATCCTGCCTGCTCGGCGGCTTGGATGATATTGGGCTGACGCTTGCACGGGAACAGCGGATCGGCGCGTTCGAGGCAGCCTACGCCGCCCGCGCGCCCTGGGCCTGACAGCCGGGTCCGGTTGTGGCGCAAGCCGTTAGAGGACAGCGCTGATGTTCGCGCGCCTGATCGGAGCGTTGTTCCGCGCGGCCCTGGTGCTGATCATCATTTCAGCGCCGGCGCTGCTGTTGCCCGACACCTCCATCACCAGCCAGGAGATCGCGCTTCTGCTTGGCGGATTGGTCGCGGCATTTACCCTGTTCGAATACGCCTCCACCCATCCTGGCCTGATCGATTTCCGCTTTGCCCCGCCCTACAATCGGATCCGGTTTCTGGCCTTTTCGATGCAGATCCTGTCGCTGATTTTTCTCTGCCGCGCGGTTGAGGGGCATGACAGTTTCTCACCCGATATCCTGGCGCTTGCCGATCAGATGGTTGCCGTGCTCGACGTGCCGCTGTCGCCGGTGCGGTTGGCGTCTGAGATGATCGGGGCGGGGGAGGATCCGGGCCTGGCCTCGCTGGTGGCGCGTGCCGCGGCGCTAAGCTTTTTTGTAACGTTTTGCAGCCTGGTTTTTTTTGCAGCCTTCCTCTGGCTGTTCCGTTGGCCGGTCGGGCGGCGGGATTTCAACCTTTGGGTCAATCTGCCGACGTTCGAGCCGGGCTACGGCCGCGATGTGGAGCGGCGGCTAAGGCGCGACGGGCTGATCAACCTTCTGGCGGGGATCACGGTGCTGTATCTTCTGCCGGTGCTTGTCTCGCGCACCTCGGGATGGTTCAACCCTTCGGTTCTCAACAACTATCAGCCGTTGGTTTGGGGCGTCACGCTTTGGGCGTTCGTCGCGGGGTCTCTTGTGATCCGGGGGGCTGCGATTTTGAAGGTGGGGATGCTGGTGCGCCGGTCGCGCGGCGGATGAGGGGCTGGCTGACGGGCCTGGTGCTGCTGTGTGCGGCCAGCGCTGCGGCCGAGCCCATCCGCGTGGCGACGTTCAACGCGTCGCTTTCGCGGAACGGTCCGGGCGTCCTGGTCGGCGATCTTTTAGACCAACCGCCCGAGACTGCGCTGGCCTTTGACGTCATTGCCCAGGTGCGCCCGGATATTCTGTTGCTGAACGAGGTTGATTACGACGCGGGGGGCGAGGCTGCGGGGCTGCTCCGCGCGGCGCTGGCCGCGCGGGGGCTGGAGCTGTCCCACCGGTTTCTGGCGCCCTCCAACACCGGGGTGCCAAGCGGCGTGGATCTCAACGGCGATGGCACGGCGACCGGTCCTGCGGATGCCCACGGGTTCGGTCGCTTTCCCGGACAGTATGGGATGCTTTTGCTGTCGCGCTTTCCGATTGCGGAGGCGGACAGCGCGACGTTTCAGACGCTCCTCTGGCGGGATCCGCCCGGCGCGACGCTGCCCGTCACGCCGGCCGGCGCCCCGTTTCCGTCGGCGGAGGCGCACGCGCTTTGGCGGCTGTCGTCGAAATCGCACTGGGATGTGGCCGTCGACACGCCCGCGGGTCGTTTGCACGTCTTCGCCTCCCACCCCACACCGCCGGTGTTCGACGGGCCCGAGGATCACAACGGCTTGCGCAACCGCGATGAAATCCTGTTTTGGGTGCGGTATCTCGACGGTGCCGTCCTGCCCGCGGACGGTGGACCCCGCCAACGCGCGGCGGCGCCTTTTGTCCTGCTCGGCGATCTTAATGCCGATCCCGCGGACGGCGACGGCCTTCGCGACGGGATCGGAACGCTGCTGAACCACGCTTTGATCCAAGACCCAGGCCAGACGTCCGAAGGCGGGCGGCGGGCGGCGGCGCAGCAGGGCGGCGCGAACAGCGGGCAGAGTGGCGATCCCGCAAAGGATACGGCCGATTTCAACGATGAACGCGGCCCGGGCAATCTGCGGGTCGACTACGCGCTGCCGTCCGCCGATCTCCGGGTCGTGGACAGCGGCGTTTTCTGGCCGGAACCGGGCGCAGCGGATGCGGCCCTGGCCAAGGCCTCGGACCATCGCCTGGTTTGGGTCGACATCGACTGGCCCTGAACCGCCCGGCCGTCCCTGAGCCGGCTTCCCCGACTGGCCCCTGCGCAACTGCCGCCTGCTCACCGAGGCCCTGCTCACCGGCCCCGCGCTCACTGGCCCCATGCTCACTGGCCCCCTGCGAAACGGGTCCCCTGCTCACTGGCCCCTGCGCAACTGGTCCCCGCCCAACGAGGACCGACAAAAACTGCGGCCGGCGCGCGGGCCGCGCTGTGCCCCTGGTAACTGACACACCTGCTTAACTGCGCTAGGCTATCAGCTCAGTCCAGGCGACAGAGGGTAGGCGGTAGGATGGTGCGGGTTTTCAGTCTTGGTGCAGCGCTGTGCCTTCTCGCCTTTGCAACTGTCGCAGATGCGGCGGCGCGGCGCGTCGCGCTTGTGATCGGCAACGCCGCCTATGCCCATGTCGCCCCGCTCGCCAATCCCCAAAACGATGCGCAAGACGTGGGCGACGCGCTCTCCGCACTGGGGTTTGAGGTGGAGACGGCCACCGATCTGACCCACCAAAGCATGCTGCGGGTGCTGCAGGCCTTCAGCGCGCGGGCCGCTGGGGCGGAGATTTCGCTGATTTACTACGCGGGCCACGGGATCGAGGTGGCAAAGACCAACCATCTGATCCCGGTGGACGCGCGGCTTGGCAGCGACCGCGATCTGGCATTCGAGGCCGTGACGCTCGACACGCTGACGCTGGCCGCCAGCGGCGCCAACCGGCTTAGCCTGGTCATCGTCGATGCCTGCCGCGACAACCCCTTCGCCGCGGCCATGACGACGACGGCGCCCGACCGCTCCATCGGTCGCGGGCTTGCGCCGGTGGAGCCTGCGGCAAACACGCTGGTGGCCTATGCCGCGAAGGGTGGGACGACGGCGGCGGACGGGCTTGGCCGCAACTCCCCTTACGCGGCGGCGCTGATTGAGACGCTGGGGGAACCTGGTTTGGAGATCGGGCTGATGTTCCGCAAAGTCCGCGACCGGGTCTTATCCGCGACAGGGCAACGCCAGGAGCCGTTCGTCTATGGCTCTCTCTCGGCGGAGGCGTTGTTTCTGAACCCTCCCGCCCAGCCGGCCGTGTCGGACCCGGCGGCGGCGCTGACCGAACAGGCCGATCTTGCGCTTTGGGCCACGATCTCGGCGTCGCGCGATGCACAGGATTATCGCGATTACCTGCGGGCGTTCCCCAACGGCCGGTTCGCGGGCTTTGCCGCCCGGCGCATCGCGGACTATGGCGGGGCGGCGCCCGCTGGCGCGCCGAAGGGCCTCCAGCTTTTGGGACAAGCGGGGGAGGCCGTGGCGGTGGCGGCGCTGCCATCGGCGACCGACCGCGCGCAGGACGCACCGGCCACGACCGCCGCCGAAGACGCCCGCCCGGTCGATTTGGCCCCGACGACACCCGCGGCGGAGGACGTGTCAGAGCCTGACCGACCGCTCGACCGCGGCGAGATCCGGTCGCTGCAGGAGGCGTTGGCGATCCTCGACCTTCGCCCGGGCCCCGTCGACGGCTTGATGGGGCGCAGGACCCGTGCTGCGATCCTGCGCTACCAAACGTCTGCTAATTTGCCCGAGACAGGTGCCGCGACCCAAGCGCTGCTGGCGCATATCGACAATGCGGTCAGCGCAGAAGAGCGCGCAGCCTTTCGCGCAGCGCGCGCCGCAGAGGCCCGCGCCGCCCGTGCCCGGGCCGAGGACCGCGCCGCCCGTGCCCGGGCCG
>CALCPC010000096.1 GCA_937900975.1 uncultured Paracoccaceae bacterium | reverse complement strand
GGCAAAGCGACCCGGAAAGAGTTCGGCGTTTCCGAAGGCGGCACCGTTCTGGGATCGATATGCCAAACGGTCGGATCGTGGGGCACAGTGCGGATGTAGAAAAGACCCAGGCCGCCCACCATCATGATGCCGACAAAGATCAAAAGCGCCATAATCCGCATGGGTTATTCGGCCGCTTCTGGCGTTGTTTCGGCTGCGGCGATAGCCTCGGCGCGTGCCTCAACCAGGTCGACGATGTGGTCGATCATGTCCGCATTGCTCAACTTATGGTCCTGCTTGCCCATCATATAAACCATGCCAGAACCGGCACCACCGACCGTAAAGCCAACATCGGTCATCAGCGCCTCACCCGGGCCGTTGACCCCGCATCCGATGATCGACAGCGACATGGGCGTCATAATATGCTCTAACCGCTCTTCCAATATCTCGACGGTTTTGATGACGTCGAAACCCTGCCGCGCGCAAGAGGGGCAGGAGATGATGTTGACGCCGCGGTGCCGCAGGCCCAGGGCCTTCAGGATCTCGAACCCGGCCTTCACCTCCTCCACCGGATCGGCCGAAAGACTGACCCGCAGCGTGTCGCCGATCCCCATCCACAGCAGGTTGCCAAGCCCGATGGCCGATTTGATCGTCCCCGATTTCAGGCCGCCCGCCTCGGTGATGCCCAGATGGATGGGCGCGTCGGTCGCCTCGGCCAGGCCTTGATAGGCCGCGGCCGACAAAAACACGTCGGACGCTTTGCAGGAGATTTTGAAATCGTGAAAGTCGTTGTCTACCAGGATCTTGAAGTGGTCGAGCCCGCTTTCAATCATCGCTTCGGGACACGGCTCTCCGTATTTTTCCAGCAGATGACGTTCCAAGCTGCCGGCATTGACGCCGATCCGGATTGAACAGGCGTTGTCGCGCGCGGCCCGGATGACTTCTTTAACCCGGTCGGGCGTGCCGATGTTTCCGGGATTGATCCGCAGGCACGCCGCCCCCGCCTCCGCCGCTTCGATGCCGCGCTGATAGTGAAAATGGATGTCGGCAACGATTGGCACCGGACTTTCCCGGCAAATTTCCTTCATCGCGGCGGTGGAGGCCTTGTCAGGGCAAGAGACACGGACGATATCGGCGCCAGCCTCGGCACAGGCAACGATCTGTTGGATCGTCGCTTTGGCATCCTCGGTCGGTGTGTTTGTCATGGTTTGCACCGAAATCGGCGCATCCCCTCCCACCGGGACGGCGCCGACATGGATTTGGCGGCTTTTCCGGCGGTAGATGTTACGCCAGGGGCGCACGGAATTGAGCGACATCGATCCTCTCATCCTCCACTTTGTGCCCTGATACCGTGGCCGCACGGGTTTGTCACGACGCGACCTTCCTGGGAAATATGCGCGTGAATGATTATATGGTTTTCAGCTGAGAAGGAGGGTTTTATGCAAAAAGCATGCGCAGCGGCGATCGGCCTTACGTTGGCGGCCCTGCCTTTGGCCGCAGACGAAATCGGATCCGTGGATACGGCGTTCAAGCTGTTGGGGTCGAACCATAAAATCGTTATCGAGGCGTTTGACGACCCAAAGGTCGAGGGCGTCAGCTGCTTTGTCTCGCGCGCGCGGACAGGGGGGATTTCCGGCTCTCTTGGGTTGGCTGAGGACACCTCGGACGCCTCCATCGCGTGTCGTCAGACCGGTCCTATTGCGATCTCAGAAGATCTTGAGGACGGAGAAGAGGTTTTCGGCCGGCGCACCTCCGTGATGTTCAAACGGTTGCAGGTGGTTCGGTTTTTTGACGAAACGCGCAACACGCTGGTTTATTTGTCCTATTCGGACAAATTGATCGATGGCTCACCCAAGAATGCGATCTCGGCCGTCGTGATCCGACCGTGGAGCGACGGCGCGTCCTAGGCCCGTGTGCGGGCCGTCCCCGACGTCCGCCCGTGGCCGTCGGTGTCATAAAACCCGATGGACATGGCCGCTTGGGGTTCGGCGATGACGGCATGCTGAGCGCGGTCGAGGGATCCGCCGACATCGGACCAGATCATCCCGACGCCCGCTAGACTGAGGTCAATTGGCCATCGGCAAGGCGGATCGCGTATTCGGCGCGGGCGGCGTCGGCCAGCATGAACTGACCGTCATCGAGCCGGATCAAACGGTTGGCGCGCATCAGCTTGCCAAAGGATTTGATCCGCGCCTCTGCCGTGAAGGCCGCACCGCCGCCAATCTGATCGACCATCGTCATGATGGTGCCGCGGGTGAAGGTCGGATCCCCGTCGATCAAGGCCAAATAGGCCGCCGATGCTTCCATCAGATCCGGCAGCGTGGCGCATTCCATCATCCGGGCGAAACCGACCGGCGTCAGGCGCCCGTTCTGCTCGCTCGGCGCATCGCCAAGGTCGAAGCCGCCGCCAGCCGAAACCGGCTCGGCGCCCGTCGCGAAGGAGGCGCGCAGCTTGTTCGCGAT
>CALCPC010000095.1 GCA_937900975.1 uncultured Paracoccaceae bacterium | reverse complement strand
CGTAAAGCGCGGGCTTTTTGCCGCCGACCAGGGCGGCGAGCGCTGTGACGGTCAGGACAAATGCCGGCGCCGGCACCCAAAGCAGCGCGTTGCGGAAGGGGATTAGGACGTGGACATTCAGGAACCAGCGGATCGCGTCTGTCGCGCTTCGCACCCAGTCAACGCTCAAGGCTGTCTTGATGGCGGCATCGATCTCCCGTCCTTGGGACAGCGATTCCCTGCGGTGGACCTCGTCCAGAACGGCCGGGACCCAGCGGTGGAGGTTGAACTCTGCAAGCGGCAACACCACCGGCTCTACCCGATCCAGGCCCGAAACAGCCGCCGCCACGGCCCAACCAAGCACAAAGACACCAAGGCCGATCACCAGATGGATGTTGCGCCGCCACCAGGGTGTCCCCCGCTCAAAATGCGCGGGCTGCTGCACCACCCAGGCCTTCGACATCCGGTCGAGCGTTATGGCGATCAGCACGATGGTCACGCCGATCTCGAACGAGCGGCCAAGTTTCAAGCTGCCCATATTGGCCAAAAGCTTCGCGCCAAGCCCGGGCATGCCGATAAAGGCGGTCAGAACCACCATCGCGAGGCACAGCATGATCACCTGGTTGACGCCCACCAAGATCTCGGTCCGTGCGGCGGGCAGGTAGACCCGGGTCAACATCTGCCAGCGCGTGGCACCGGACATTTTGCCGGCCTCGACAATGTCGGGGCTGACTTTTTTCAGGCCGAGCGCCGCCATAAGGATCATCGGCGGCATGGCGTAGAGGATGGTGGCCATCGCCCCCGCCGTTGGCCCCACTTTGAAAAAAATCACAGCCGGCAGAAGGTAGGTGAAAAACGGCAATGTCTGCATGATCGACAGGATCGGGCGCAGCGCCGCCTCAAACCGGGGCGACCGCCAGGCCAGTATGCCAAGGCCAAGCCCTAGGAAAAACGCCAAGGGCGCCGCGACCGCGATGACCGAGAGGGTCTGCATCGCAAGCTCCCACTGCCCGATCAGCGCTGTCCATACGAAGGTGGCGCCGACCAGCGCCGCCAACCGCCAACCGCCAAGCGCGTGCCCCAGAACGACCAGGACCGCCGTGACCGCCGGCCAAGGGATCGGGCCAAGGTTGGGCCAGCGCCGCTTCCCCTCCAACAGGTTTGCAACGGTGTCGAGCAGGAACTGAAGCGGCCCTTCCGCAAACCAGCGCGTTGCGTGGATCAAGCCAAGGTCGTTTTGGACAAAGGCAAACACCCGGTCGAGCACGGCCGCCGCCGGCGGCACCAGCGCATCCGGCACCCGGTCGACCCATGTCGGCAAACGGCCAAGCGCCTTGGCCAAAATCACCCCAGCAGCCGCCACGATCAGCGGCAGCGCCAGCGGCATCTCTGGCGGGGCGAGGCCCGGTTTCGCCCCGGTTTCCGCGGCAAGCGCCATCAGCGCCCGTCCAAAAGCATATCGAGACCCTCGCGCCGGCGCAGCCCGCCGACAATCTGGCCCCCATCGAGAACGGGGATGACGTCCCTTGGATCCTCGGCCAGCAGCCGTGCCAAATCGCGCACACGTGCCGCAGCGGGCACCGGTTCCCCTTCCCCCACCGCGTCCGCCTGCGCCAGGGCGCCCGCATGCACAACACGGGCCTTGTCGACATCTTCGGTGAATTTCGCGATGTATTCGGTGGCGGGGTTTAGCACGATCCGGTCTGGCGTGTCGCACTGCTCCACCGCGCCGTCCTTCATGATCGCAATCCGGTCGGCAAGCCGCAGCGCCTCGTCAAAATCATGGGTGATAAAGACGATGGTTTTGCCCAGCATCCCCTGCAGCCGCAAAAACTCATCCTGCATCTCGCGCCGGATCAACGGGTCGAGCGCCGAGAAAGGCTCGTCCAGAAACCAGATGTCGGGCTCGATTGCCAGACTGCGGGCGATGCCCACGCGCTGTTGCTGGCCGCCCGAAAGCTCCCGCGGGAAGTAATCCTCGCGCCCCGCAAGGCCCACGAGTTCAATCACTTCCAATGCGCGGCGGCGGCGCTCGTGGCGGTCCTGGCCGCGCATTTCCAGCGGGAAGGCGACGTTTTCAAGCACGGTGCGATGGGGCAGCAGACCAAAGGACTGAAACACCATCCCCATCTTGGATCGGCGCAAATCGATCAGCGCCCGCTCCGACAGCCCCGCCAGATCCTGACCCGCAATCCGCACAGTGCCGCCGGTGATGTCGTGAAGCCGAGAGAAGCACCGCACCAAGGTCGACTTGCCAGAGCCCGACAGCCCCATGATCACCAGCATCTCGCCCCGGTCGACGCGAAGGCTGACATCGCGCACACCGGCGATATAGCCGTCGGCCCGGATGGCCTCATAGCTTTTCTGGACGTCGAGCCCCGCGAAATAATGCGCGGGGTCCGCGCCGAAAAGTTTCCAGACCGATTGCGCTTCGATCACCGGTGTGTCGGTCATCTTGCCCTCATCGCTGTGCCGGGGCATCCGGCCCGCGGCCTTTCTTGCCCCCGAAAAGACGCGCCAGCGCACCGGCGCGTCCCCTGGTTGCCCGTGTCCAAAACCGCAAAGCGGCCTGAGCGCCGCGCCTTAGAGCAATTTCTGTTCACATTGGATCAGAAATCGCTGTCTCAAGATCAGCAGAATGCTGATCTTGAACGCGTTTTCTGATGATGATTGACTCACTTTGAACGGAAAATGCTCTAGGCGCCGCCGAGCCAGGGTTTCCAGACGTCTTCATTGTCCTCAAGCCACTGCTCTGCCGCCTCTTCCGGCTCCAACTCATCGATGTCGACAAGCTTGGCCATCTCGGCAATCTGGGCATTGGTGAACGAGACCCGTTCCAGAACCCCATACGCATCGGGCCATTTTTCCGCCATTCCGTCCCAAGCGGCCTTCTTCAGATAGCCATCGGCCGGGTTGCCGCAATCGTAAAGCGCGGTGGGGTTCGGACCGACGGCGGGATCCTTGTCGCAGCCATCGACCCAGACGGGAAACTCGACAAACTCCCCCTCCCAGACGGCTTCGGCGAAGTTCGGCGTCCAGTTGAAGACGACGATGGGCTTTTTGTCCGCCTCGGCGGCCGCGATCTCGGCCCAAAGTGCCGCGGCAGAGCCTGCGTTGATCACGGTGAAATTAAGGCCGAGTGCCTCGGCCCGCTCCTGCCCGTGCTTTAGCCAGTCCACCGGGCCGTCGAGATAGCGGCCCTTGTCGCCGGTCTCGGGCGTTGCGAAAAGTTCTGCGCAATCGTTCAGCGCCTCCCAGCTTGGCAGCCCTGGACAGGCGTCTTTGGTCCACATCGGATACCACCAATCCTCACGCGTGACAGCGTCGTGGTCGCCCACATCGACGATCCCGCCTTTCTCCAGCGCAGCGCGGAACGACGCGCCAAAGGCGCCTTCCCAGACCTCAAGTTCCAGCGTCACATCGCCAAGCCGGACGGACTCGTAAACCGCCTGGCTGTCGGTCGTCACATATTCGACGTTCAGCCCCATCTCTTCATAGATCTGGCCCACAACGTTCGACATCACAATTTGGCTCGACCAATTGTGGATCGGAATGATGATCGGATCGTCGCTGTCGGCAAAAACGGGCAATGCCGCAAAGGCAAGGCCGGCAGCCAGCAAAACGGATGTTCTTTTCATTGTTCTACTTTCCCTGTCGTTTCGGTTTCTGTTGTGCCCGGCGATCACACCCGCAGGTAATCCTCCAGGCTGTCGTCCAGCGCGTCCACCCACGGTGTGTGGTGTGTCGGCGCTTTGGTTCCGGTCATCGGGCTGGTGTAGCCGTGATCGCGGAAGGCCATTATCCCCTTCTTCTTATGCTTCTTCCATGCGTAGAACGCCTGGTTCGCGGCCTCGATGTCGAAGCTTGGGTAATCTGTTTCGTCGATCAGTTCCTGGGTGTAGGCGCCCTGATAGGCGATACAGCCGTAATCATCCTCAAGCGCGTCCTCGGCGTCCTCGCGCGCCTTCACATCCCGGGCCATCGTCGCGGCGTCCGGCCTGGCGATCCGACCAAGGATCGCGTCGCGCACCCCCCAGGCCTGCGCGTCGAACATGTTGAACGTGTACCACTGCTCCTGCATGCCAAGGTAAAAGAGGCGGGGCTCCGGCACGTAGACCACACCCTTGTAAAGATCCGCGGCGGCAAGCCGGTTGGCCGTCTTCAAGCGCAGATCGTCGGGCAGGAACGGAAAGTGGTGCTTGTAGCCGGTGCAGAGGATGATCGCATCGACCGGTTTCGAACTGCCATCGATGAAATGCGCAACCCGGCCCTCGACACGGTCGAGCTTGGGCACTTCTTGCCAGTTCTCGGGCCAATCATACCCCATCGGCGCCGTGCGGTGGGCGACCGTCACGGATTTGCACCCGTATTTCCAGCATTGGGAGCCGATATCCTCAGCCGAGTAAGACGTGCCGAGGATCAGGATGTCCTTGTCTGCAAACTCCCGCGCGTCGCGGAAATCATGGGCGTGCAGGATGCGGCCGTTAAAGCCTTCAAAACCCGGATATTCAGGCACGTTCGGCACGCTGAAATGCCCGGTGGCCACCACGACATGGTCGAACACGCTGCGGGTCTCGGTGTCGGCGACGGCATCGCGGGCCGTGACACCGAAACCGCCCGGCACTTTGCGCACATCGCGCACGATCGTGTCGAACTGGATCCAGTCGCGCACGCCGGCCTTTTCAACGCGCCCCTGGATTTAGTCAAACAGCTCCGCGCGCGGCGGGTAGGAGGCTATGGCCCGCCCAAAATGCTCCTCAAACGTATAATCGGCGAATTCAAGCCCCTCTTTCGGGCCGTTCGACCACAGATACCGGTACATCGACCCATGGCAGGGGTTGCCGTGCTCATCGATGCCGGTGCGCCACGTATAGCGCCAAAGCCCGCCCCAATCGGGCTGTTTTTCATAGGCCACAACCTCTGGGATCTCGGCGCCCTTCTCGGCCGCCGACTTCAGCGCCCGCAGCATCGCAAGGCCCGAGGGCCCCGCCCCGATCACACAAATTCGCTTGGTCATCGCTGCTCCCTCCGTTTCGCCTGAGCGTCCCTGAAACCTGTCAACGCGTCCCCCTATCCAATCGCCGCCGCGATCAAATCGGCGCCTTTGGTTCCGATCATCACCGATGCGGCATGCGTGTTGCCGCTGACCAGTTGCGGCATCACCGAGGCATCGGCGAGGTAAAGATTGTCGACGCCTTTCACGGCCATCGTCGCTGGATCGACCACAGCCGCCGCATCCACGCCCATCCGCGCCGTGCCGACGGGGTGGTAGATGCTTTCGGCGGTGCGGCGGATATAGGCGTCAAGCGCGTCGTCGGTCTGCACCTCGGGGCCCGGCTGCAATTCCGGCCCCGAAATCTTTGCAAGCGCCGGCTGCCGGCAGAGCGCGCGCAACAGCTTCAGCCCGTCGCGCATCATCCGCCGTTCGGTGTCCTCACTAAGGTAGTTCGGATCGATCCGCGGCGGTATCCCGGGGTCGGTGGAGGTCAGCGTCAGCGTGCCCCGGCTTTCGGGCCGGGTGTGGGTGACGTCAATCGCGTAACCATGGCCGCGGTCCGCCGCCGTGCCGCCGTCAAAGGACAGCGCGTTGATAAAATGAAGCTGCGTGTCCGGCGCGGGGGCTGAGGGGTCGAGCGACAGGAACGCCCCCGCCTCCAACCCCTGTTGGCGCCCCGCCCCCTGGCCGGTCGCCAGATAACGCGCACCGGTCCAAAGCCAGTTTGGAAACCGGGCATGGCTCCACATCGACCAGGGGCGGGTCATCCGGTGCTTGACCTTAACCTCCAAATGATCGTGAAGCCCCGCACCGACGCCCGGGGCGTCCGCCACAATGCCGATGCCATAGGCCCTTAGGTGATCGCCGGGCCCGATCCCCGACAACAGCATAAGATGGGGGGAGCCGATGGCCCCGGCGGCCAGCACAACATCGCCGGCTGTCACCGCTTCAACCCCGCCTCTCCCCGCCAGGGCAGCCCCCGTGATCCGGCTGCCCGACGCGGTCAGCCCGATGGCCCGCGCATCCGTGCGCAGCGTCAGATTGGGCCGCTGCGCCGCGGGCAAAAGAAACGCATCCGCCGCGCTCCACCGTCGCCCGTCGCGGATGTTCAACTGAAAGGGGCCGAAACCGGCCTGCGCGCTGCCGTTGAAATCCGGGTTGCGCGGATGGCCCAGCGTTTCGCCTGCGGCAATGAACGCCTCAAACGCCGGGCTTTCCGATTCGGGGTGAGAAACGGTCAGCGGCCCCGCGTCCCCATGGTACGGGCCTGCCCCCAACGCATTGGCCTCAACGGCGCGGAAATAGGGCAGGACGCTCTCATAATCCCAGCCCGGACAGCCCAGCGCGGCCCAGTTGTCATAGTCCCACGCGTTGCCCCGAATATAGACCAGCGCATTGATCGAGGATGAGCCGCCCAGCACACGCCCCCGCGGCGTCGACAGACCCCGCCCCCCAAGATGGCGCAGCGGCGCGGTCTGATACTGCCAGTTAAACCGGGGGGAGCCGATGGCCTTCGCGACCGCCGCCGGCATCCGGATGAAAAGATGGTCGTTTGTCGGACCGGCCTCCACCACCAGCACCCGGCGCGACGGGTCGCGGGACAAACGCTCTGCCAACACGCATCCCGCCGAGCCCGCGCCGATGATCAAAAGATCCGCTGTCGTCATGCCAACAACGCGCGCAGCGCCTCATCGATGACGGACGTGTCCTCGGCCACCCGCCCGCCGCCGAGAAGCGCCGCTGCCGAGTCGGGATGCTTTTCGAGCACCTCGGCGAAGAGGGGAGCTGCCGACCCGTGGTCTCCTCGGGCCATGTGAAGCTCGGCAAGACGCAGACGGGTCGGGACGTC
>CALCPC010000094.1 GCA_937900975.1 uncultured Paracoccaceae bacterium | reverse complement strand
AGGAAAGCTTTCGCGCGGCCATCACCCGCTCTGGCGCGCCGCGCGCGAAGACGTCGCGGCCCAAACGGTCCCGCGCCATCAATTCGGCGGCCGCGCGGCGCATGGCCTCCAACCGTTGGAGTTGAAACGCAAGATGCGCGGCCAAATCCTCACCACTCGGCCCCTCTTCCGTCGGATCGGGGGGGAGCAGGAGGCGCGATTTCAGATAGGCGAGCCAGGCCGCCATGACGAGGTAATCCGCCGCAAGCTCAATCCGCAGCCGTTTGGCCGCGTCGACAAAGGTCAGGTATTGCTCGGCAAGCGCCAGGATAGAGACGCGGCGCAAATCGACCTTCTGGCTGCGGGCCAACACCAAAAGCACGTCCAGCGGACCTTCATAGCCGTCGACATCGACCACCAAAGCCTCTGCCGCGCGGCGCGCGTCGCGGTCGGCGAGATCGAGGAACTGATCATCCGGCATGGCGCACCTCATCTGACAGGGCCGCGATCTTGGCCCGCGCGGCGGCGATATCGATGTCCGCGCCCCTGCCCCGCGCGGCCAGCGCCGCCGCGGCCCGCGCCATGGCGCGGCCTTGGAGTGCGGGGGTGGCGCCCGCCACAGCGCGCATTTCCGACGCGTCGCCATTGCAGTGCAAAATGACGTCGCAACCCGCGCGAAGGGCGGCAGCGGCCCGCGCGTCGAAGTCCCCGGACAGCGCCTGCATCGACAAATCATCGGTCAAAAGCAGGCCGTCAAAGCCGATTTCAGCGCGGATCATCTGGATGACGTCGGGCGATTGCGTGGCCGGCCGATCCGGGTCGAGCGCCTCAAAAACGACATGCGCCGTCATGCCCATCGGCAGATCGGAAAGCTGGCGAAAGGGATAAAAATCGCCCTCGCGCAGTGTCTTAAGCGACGCCGTTACGCGGGGCAGGTCGAAATGACTGTCCAGCGTCGCCCGGCCATGGCCCGGGATGTGTTTCAGCACCGGCAGCACGCCGCCGTCGGCCAGCCCGTCGGCCACGGCGCGCGCAAGCTCTGCGACCGCGCGGGGCTCTGTCCCGTAAAGCCGCTCGCGGATCGGGGGGCTTGTGTCCGGGCGGGCGATATCGCCCAGCGGCGCGCAATTGACATCGATGCCCAACGCACGAAGCTCAGCCGCGATCACGCTATAGCGCAGACGCATCGCAGCGATCCGCACAGCAGGCGTCGGCAATCGCGAGACAAAGTCGAGCGCGTTGGTCCAACCGCTCCACCCCGGCGGGGTCAGCCGCGCAACGCGCCCCCCTTCCTGATCGATCAAGATCGGCGCATCGCGGCCCACGGCGTCGCGCAGATCGCCCGTCAAGCGGCGGATCTGATCGGTCGTTTCGAGGTTGCGCTGAAACAGGATGAACCCCCACGGGTTCGCATCGCGGAAAAACGCGGCCTCAGTGTCGCGAAGCGTGCGGCCCTGAGATCCGAAGACAACCGCGCGCGCCATTTAGCGGACCGCCACCGGGATACACCCAACGCCCCGCGCCCGCAGCGCCTCACACAGCCCGTCCTGCTCGGCGGCGGCGCGAAAGCCGATGGCGCGCAGACGATAGACGGTCGCGTCGCCGGACTGAGCCTCCTCAACATAAGCGGCGCGATCCGCCAAAAGCTCGTCGTGCAGCACGGTGAGGCGCGACCAGACACCATGCGCGGCGCCAAGGCTGGCATAGGCACCGAATTGTATGGCAAGCGTGCCCTCGGGCATCGCGGTCAAAAGCGGCGGACCCGCGCGTGAGGCCGGTGGCGCGCGGAGCGTTCGGGGCCGCAAGCGCGGTCTCAGCGTCGGCGTCGACAGCGCCTCCTCGACCAGCGCGTCAATGCTGCGGCCATCGAAGCTGCCATCCGCGGCGGCCGGGGTCAGTGCTGGAGTTGGCGCGGGTGACGGCGCCAGCGCCGCCGCACGGCTGTTGACATCCTCCGGCGCTGTATCAAGCGGCGCCGGCGCCGTTTCCGCGCCAAGGATCGGCGGCGGCGGCGCCAAAGCCGCATCGCTTGGGGTGCCAGCCGGGTTGCCCGCCAAAATTTCGTTGACTTCAAGGCCCTGATGCGCGGCGGCCTCCCCGCCCGCGGCCTCTGGCGCGACCCGCGCCGGACCGACCATGGCACGGATCACCGGCACATCCTGGGCATCGCGCAAGCCAAGCTGCACCCCCCAAATCACCAGCGCGCCCACCAACGCCAGCGACACGGCCGCGCTGCTCCATCGCAGCGCCACAGACACCATGCCGGGCGTTTCGGCCCCGTCTTCGATGGAATCGTCCCGGTCCTGGTCCCGCATACCTTGGTTCGCCTCACGTCTCAGACACTGTATCTTGTGTCCGTCTCTGCTCCAACCCCCAAGTTTATTTATTGAGATTACATCTCGTCTCGTGGGGTTACGCCAAGGATACCAAGACCCGCCCGAATGACAAGCTGTACTGCCCGGATAAGCGCAAGCCGGGCGGCCGTCAGGTCCGGTTGGCCGTCGGTCAGAAAGCGCATCCCGGGGTCCATCTTGCCAAGATGCTGGTATCCGTGAAAGAGGCTGGCGAGGTCATATAGGTAAAATGCAATCCGATGCGGCTCATGCGCGTCGGCCGCCGCCGCGACAAGCCGTGGCCACTCGGCCAATTTGCGCAGAAGCTCCAGCTCCGCCGCGTGGTCGAGCAATCCGACATCCGCCGCGGCCAAGGCCGTGTCGCCGGCAAAACCCGGGGGCATGGCCAGAACAGCGGCCAAACAGGCAAGGGCGGATTGGGCAAAGGAAACCGGGTAGGACAAAGACAGGACGGTCGCTTTGTCAAAGTCGAAATCAAGCGGCGCGTCGTTTTTCCGCGTCAGCATCACAAAACGGGTCACATCCGGCCCGACCTGGTCCAACACATCGCGCAACGTCACAAAGGTGCCGGCGCGTTTCGACATCTTAAACGGGGCGCCGTCTTTGTAGAGTTTGACAAGCTGCGTCAGTTTGATGTCAAGCGGCACCTGCCCCGCCGACAGCGCAGAAACCGCCGCTTTCATCCGCTTGACATAGCCGCCGTGATCGGCGCCGAAAACATCGATCAGCCGGTCATACCCGCGCGAGACCTTGTCGAAATGATAGGCAATGTCGGGCGCGAAATACGTCCAAGTCCCGTCCGACTTTTTCACCGGCCGGTCGATGTCGTCGCCATGCTCGGTTGAGCGAAAAAGCGTTTGCTCCCGCGGCTCCCAATCCTCGGGCAATTTGCCCTTCGGGGGTTCCAGCGTGCCCCGGTAAATCAGGCCCTTGTTGCCAAGATCGGTGAGCGAGGCCTCGATCCGCCCAGTTCCGTAGAGCGATTTTTCCGAGAAAAAGACGTCCATTGTCACGCCAAGCGCCGCAAGATCGGCGCGGATCAGCGCCATCATGGCATCGGTCGCGAAGCTGCGCACGTCTTCAAGCCACACGCTTTCGTCCTGGCCGATATAGGCATCGCCGACCTTGGCCTTCAGCGCCGCCCCGACGGGGATGAGGTAATCACCGGGATAGGTCCCTTCAGGCAGCGTGACGGCCTGGCCATGCGCCTCAAGATACCGGTAAAACACCGACCGGGCGAGGACATCGACCTGGCCGCCGCCGTCATTGATGTAGTATTCCCGCGTGACGTCGAACCCCGCAAAGTCAAGCAGACTGGCAAGCGCATCGCCGAACACGGCGCCGCGGGTGTGGCCGACATGCAGCGGGCCGGTTGGGTTGGCCGAAACGTATTCGACATTGACCCGGCCCTGGCCCGGCACGCCACGCCCATATCCGGCACCGGCGCCAAGAACTTGGAGCGCGACGCCCTGCCAAATGGCGGGATCGAGCCGGAGGTTCAGAAAACCGGGGCCAGCGACAGAGGCCATGCGGATGCCCGGTGCGCTGGCCAGGTCTTCGGCAAGCGCGGCCGCAATGTCGCGCGGTTTCTTGCCGGCGGGTCTGGCCAAAACCATGGCAGCGTTGGTGGCCAAATCGCCATGGGCCGGATCGCGCGGCGGCTCCACCGTTACGGCGTCAAAAGACAGCCCCTCTGGCAAAGTGCCCGCAGCCGTCATCGCACCCAAGCTTGCCAAAACCTGCGCCTTGATCTCCCGAAAGACAGTCATGCCGGAACTCTCCTTGAACGCAGGCGCTCTAACACAGCGCTCAAAGCCCCGCCAGGGTCCGCGGCGCGGCGCGCAAGGTCTCAGCGGCGCAAACCGGTGTCAACGGCGCCCCGGCGCCGTCCGCGCGGTCCCCGCGCGGGTGCGGGCAAGCCCGCACTGACACCTTGGCCCCGGGCGATGCGACCCGCTTAGCCCCTCCCCGCTAGCGTTTCGTGAAAGATCTAAAACATCACGCATCCCATAAAGCGTCGAAACCTCAGTTTTCGGACAGTGTTTCAGCTCGGCTCCTTGGTGCAAATCAAACCCCGGGATGCGGGGGGGGGGGGGGGGGGCGGGGGCGGAAAACCAGGCACCCGGTGCCGCCCCCGGAGCGCCCCCACCACAGTTAGGGGCAACCAAAAAGCCTGGAATGAAGTGTCAGGGCAAAGCGATCCGTCATCCCGGCGACATAGTCCGCGACACGCCGGGCACGCGCCGCCTCAGCCTGTGACGCGCTGACATGCCATTCCTCCGGCATCAATGTCGGATCGGCCATAAGCGCCGCGAAAAGGTCGCGCACAACACGCTCCGATTGCGCGCGGGTCGCTGCGACATCTTCGTGACGGTACATCCGCTGGAACAGAAACCGCCGGATCACCTGCAGATCGCGAAACAGCGTTTCAGAGAACCGGATCACCGGCGCCCCCAAGGCGCGGATGTCTGCCGCGGATTGCGGTTGCGATTGCGCCAGGGCCGCGCGGCTTTCGGCGATCACATCGTCGACCATCAGGCCGAAGACCCGGCGCAGCGCCTCGTACCGCCGCCGCCGCGGATGGAGGTCGGACCAGGTTGCGTCGACAGCCTCGAAACACGGACCGATCAAAGGCAGCGCCGCGACCTCCTCAACCGTAAAAAATCCCGCCCGCAGCCCGTCGTCGATGTCATGATTGTTGTAGGCGATATCGTCGGCAAGTGCTGCGACCTGCGCCTCTGGCCCGGCATGGGACGACAGTTCGAGATCGTGCCGGGCGTTGTAGGAGGCCAGCGCGTGGGGCAAAGATCCGGTCACGGGACCGTTGTGTTTGGCGATGCCTTCCAGGGTTTCCCAGGTCAGGTTCAGGCCGTCGAAGGCTGCGTAATGCGTCTCAAGCTCCGTCACGATTTTCAGCGCTTGGGCGTTGTGTTCGAAACCGCCATAGGCCGTCATAAGATCGTGGAGCGCATCCTCGCCCGTGTGCCCAAACGGTGTGTGACCAAGAGCGTGGGCCAGCGCCACGGCTTCGGTCAGCTCCTCATCGAGACCGAGCGTTTTCGCGATTGTGCGCGCGACTTGCGCCACCTCGATGGAATGCGTCAGCCGGGTGCGATAGTAATCCCCCTCATGCTCAACAAACACCTGCGTTTTGTGCTTTAGCCGCCGAAAGGCGGACGCATGGATGATCCGGTCGCGGTCGCGTTGAAACGCGGATCGGTGGCGCGCGGGATCTTCGTGCACAAGACGGCCGCGGCTTTCGTCTGGATGCGTCGCAAAACGAGCGCGCGACATGGGCTCTCCGGGCTTGTTGTGACGCAGGCGGAGCGTTACATCTGGGTGTGGAAATCACAAGGACAGAAGCAATGGATCTTGCCCTTCCACCGCGGGTGACAGACCGGGCGTTTGACCAATTGGCGCGGATCGCGACCGCTTCGGGAGGGCCGCGCTTTTTGCGCGTGGCCGTTGAGGGCGGCTGCTGCGCTGGATTTCAGTACGATATCAAACTGGAAGAGGTGGCCGCGGCGGATGACTTGGTGCTGTCGCGCGGCGCCGAAAGCGTGTTGATCGATCCCGTCTCGCTGCCGTTTTTAAGCGACGCTGAAATCGACTATACGCAAGAGCTGATTGGCGCGCGGTTCGTGATCAAAAACCCGAATGCAACCGC
>CALCPC010000093.1 GCA_937900975.1 uncultured Paracoccaceae bacterium | reverse complement strand
GGTCTTTGACCACCCGTCAAGCACGATCAGCCGGTCGTAAAGATCCGGAAAGCTAAGCAGTGAGCGAGGGGTTGCACCGTCGTGGCACATCTGGCCATAAATCTCGTCGGCCAGAACCGCGACATGAGGCTGATCGGCCAGACCCGCGGCCAAGGCGGCAACCGCCTCGGGGCGCATCACGCCACCGGTGGGGTTCGCGGGGGAATTCAGGATCAAAAGCCGCGTCTTTTGCGTGATCAGCGCCAGCGTCTCGGCGGCGTCGGGGGCAAAGCCATGCGCCTCTCGGATCGGCACGGGCACCGGCGTCGCGCCGGTAAACTCGATCATGGACCGGTAGATGGGAAAGCCCGGGTCGGGATAGAGGATTTCAACACCCGGCGCGCCAAACATCAGGATGGCCGCAAACATCGTCACCTTTCCGCCCGGGACGATCATCACCCTTTCGGGCGAAACGGTGGCGCCGAGGCGCCGGTGGATGTCCGCCGCCACCGCCTCCCGCAAGGGCAGGATACCGGTCGCATCCGTATAGCCGTGATGCCCGTCGCGCAGCGCCTTGACCGCGGCTTCGACAATATGGCCTGGCGTCGCGAAATCCGGCTGGCCGATGCCGAGGTTGATAATGTCCCGCCCTTCCGCGGCCAGCGCCCCAGCGCGCGCCAGGACGGTGAAGGCGTTCTCTTCTCCGATCCGGTCAAAACCCGGCACTGTCTCTACCATCGCCCCCTCCACACTCTGCTCGGCCTAGGCTTGGCCGATCCGGGCGCGGGCGACAAGCGAAAGCGGCCCCGCCAGGGCGCGCGGCGCGAGACGGCGAAAGGATCGTTGCGCATGCGGCCGCGCCGATCTCGCAGCCGCGCGGCAGGCCGCGCCGATCTCGCAGCCGCGCGGCAGGCCGCCCGGCCTGGCCAAAGCGTGCGACGGGGCGGTGGATGACCTTGCCGGGCACGCCCTGCGCCAACCAAAAAACCGCGACCCTTCGGGCAATTATCGATCCCGGCGCCCTGCGGTCGGACAACACCTGTCTTTCGCCATCGACGGGTGCCTTTCGGGACGCTCTCCTTTTGACTGTTCGCCCCACATGTCGGAAGGATGGTTGGGACGACAAGCCGGGCGCGCCGAAGGTGGCCCACGGGCGACACGCGGAGGGGCGATGAAGACGAAAGAACTGGGGCGGACGGGAATTGCCGTCTCGGAGATCTGTCTTGGGACAATGACCTGGGGCAGCCAAAACAGCGAGGCGGAGGCCCATGCCCAGATGGACCACGCGCTTGAGCACGGCGTCACGTTCTGGGACACGGCAGAACTTTACCCAACAACGCCCGGCCGGCGCGAGACCTATGGGCGGACCGAAGACTTTATCGGCACCTGGTTTGCCGCCCGCGGTGGGCGGGAGCGCGTCCAACTCGCCACAAAAATCGCAGGCGAGGGCGCCTCGACCGTGCCGGGTAGCGGGCCGATATCCGCCGCGCGCATCACCGAGGCGGTGGAGGGATCGCTGCGCCGTCTTCAGACGGACTACATCGATCTTTATCAGCTTCATTGGCCGAACCGCGGCCACTATCATTTTCGCCGGCAATGGACCTACAACCCCTCCACCCAACCGCGCGGGATGGCGGACGAAGTGGCCGAGATCCTCGGGGCGCTTGGGGATTGTGTTGCGGCCGGCAAGATCCGCGCCATCGGCCTGTCCAACGAAACCGCGTGGGGCACGGCAGAATTCTTGCGCATCGCCGCGGCAGAGGGGTTGCCGCGCGTCGCCACCATCCAAAACGAATACTCCCTCCTTTACCGGACCTTCGATCTGGACCTTGCCGAGCTTGCGCATCACGAGGATGTTGGCCTTTTGGCTTATTCGCCACTCGCTGCCGGGATCTTGACGGGCAAATACACGGGCGGTGCGTTGCCCGATGGCTCTCGCGGGGCGATCAACCCTGAAATGGGGCGGCGGCGCACGGACCGGGCGATTGCGGCGGCGGATGCCTACGCGGCGCTCGCCCGTGCACATGGGCTGGACCCCGCGACGATGGCCATTGCGTTTTGCCTAACCCGTCCCTTCATGACGGCGCCGATTGTCGGCGGCACCACGCTGGCGCATCTCGACGCCGCTTATCGCGCGATAGAGACGCCGCTCAGCGACGCCGTGATGGCCGGGATCGATGAGATCCGGCGGGCTTGGCCCGCGCCATTCTAGGTGCTGGACTACTTCGCCTATGGCTCCAACATGCTGACGGCGCGTCTTGTGGCGCGCTGCCCCGGTGCACGTGCCCGCGGCCGGGGGCGGGTGCGGGGCTTTACCGTGGCCTACGCAAAGGTGGGGCGCGACGGCTCGGGCAAGGCGACGCTTTTGACCGCGGGCGGCGTGGTCGAAGGTGTTGTCTTTGCAATTCCAGCGGCGGAGGTTGCCAATCTCGATGAGGCCGAGGGGCTGGGACGCGGCTATGACCGGATCACGCTCACCGCCGAGATAGGAGAGCGGGCCGACCGACCGGCCCCGGCGACGCGCCCTGTCTTCAGCTACATCGCCACGGCGCCGACGCCCGGCCTGCTGCCCTTTGTCTGGTACCGCGATCTGATCCTCGCGGGGATCGCAGAGCACGGTCTTCCCCCGGCGGTCGCCGCCTGGCATCGCGCGGCCCGCGCCGTCGAAGATCCCGATCCGGAAAGCCAAGGGCGCCGCGCAGCCCTGGCCGCGTTGGCCGGCGGCCCGCCCAAACCGTCGTAAGGCGCGGCACGAGGGGCTGTGGGCCATGCCAGCGACGCGGGTGGCCGGGCCGATCGCGGGCGATCCCGCGACGGGCCGCCATTGCGCGGGCGGTTCCGCGACGGGCCACGGGCCCGCACACCGCAAAGCGCGCCGCGACAAGGCCGCACCCACGCAGCTGGCAGACGACAAAGCCAAAACCAGCCCAGCGCGCTCCCTTTCACCCAAACCTGGAACGGCGATGGCCCGGCAGCCGTGCCGCAAAGGCCGTCTTCCCAACCGCAATCGGACCCTGTGGGGTCGCTTGGCACGCGGGGCGTGTTCTCGCGACCCGGCTTCCCGATGGCAGCGCGGCGGAAACTGCGCAACGTTTGGTCAAGCGGACCGGCGGCACGCCCGGGGCGCCGCAGGCCAGCATCGCCGAAGCGATTGCGGCGATCACGGCGCTTCTTGGCGGGGGGCGCACGGATCTTTCGGGCATCGATTGCGACTTCAGCGCCGTCTCACCCTTTGACGCGGGCGTCCTGCGCGCCGCGCGGGCCGTCCCAGCGGGCCAAACGACGACCTATGGGGCGCTTGCCACCACGCTGGGCGACCCGGCTTTGGCGCGCCGGGTTGGCCAGGCGCTTGGCCGCAATCCCTTGCCCATAATCGTACCCTGCCATCGGATCATGGGTGCGGATGGCAGGCTTGTCGGCTTCTCGGCGCGGGGCGGTGTCGCGCTGAAGTTGCAGATGCTGACCATCGAAGGCGCGCCGGTCGGGGGCGGTGCGGGCCTGTTTGACGATTTGCCGCTGGCCCTTAAACCCAGGCCTTGACCCGCGCCCGCAGGCCCCGCCGGACCCAAGCGGGGCGACCGCGCCCCACCCCGGTCGCGGATCCCTGCCCGGCGCCACAGCGCCTCAGTACCGCGTCACCGAAAGAATGGCCCCAGCCTCGGTTTCCGTGAGTTCAAAAAACATCAATCCCCGCCTTGGATGGCAGACGGCCCCGTCCGGGGCCGCTGGCGTGAAAAGGTCGCGGTGGACCGGGATGATGGTGCAGCCGGTCGGCCCGGCGAGGCCAATTTCGGCATAATGGCCGTAGAGCGCCGTCCAGCGGTTGTCGCCCTGACACGTGGCGGTTGAAAGCCCGGTCGCCACGCTTAGAGGGCCGCGGATGTCCTCGCCCACGCCGCCAAGGCACACATGCGTCCAGTCCCGTGGGCCAAACACCGCCACAGGCTCTGGCGCGCTGCGCAGCGCCGCCGCCATGGCGCGCGCGGCGCCGTCGTCGGGGCGGAGCGCGATGAAAGCCAGGGCAGCCGTGACAAACGCCACGCCCGTCACCACCAGCGCCATTTTCAGGGCATGCGCCACCCGGGCGAGCATCAGGACCAGCTTGTCGCCCCGGTCCCGCATCACCCCTTTAGGCGTCGATATCGGAAAACTGCGTCCCCGCCCCGCCACCATCCTTGGACCAATCCCGTTTCACATCGAGGCGCAACAAGATGGGGGAGGCGATGAAGACCGACGAATACGTCCCCACAATCACCCCCCAGATCATCGCGAAGGTGAAACCGCGGATCACATCGCCGCCCAGGACGAAGAGTGCAATCAGCGCCAGAAGCGTCGTGACAGAGGTCATCACGGTGCGCGACAAAGTCTCGTTGATCGACAGGTTCAGGACCTCGATCAGCGGCGTCTGCTTGTAGCGCCGCAAATTCTCGCGCACCCGGTCGAACACGTCGACTGTGTCGTTTAGCTAATAACCGACGATGGTCAGGATGGCCGCGATGATCGCCAAATAGAACTGCAATTGCACCAGGCTGAAGACGCCGATGGTCAGCACCACGTCATGGACCAGGGCGGCGA
>CALCPC010000092.1 GCA_937900975.1 uncultured Paracoccaceae bacterium | reverse complement strand
GCCGACACGTTCCGCGCCCAAACGCTGCCCTCCGCCGCGAGTTGGGCCGTCACGCGCGAGGGGCAGCATATCGAGCTTGGCATCGCCGAGAGGAACCTGTTTTTGTTGCTGGGGGCGGCGGGGATGTCGCACAGCCTTTTCGGCAAGCGGCTTATTCCCATCGGCACAGTCTACGACCCGTTCGTGCATCGCGGGCTCGATGCGCTGAATTACGCCTGCTATCAGGACGCGCGGTTTATCATCGTCGGCACGCCCTCTGGCGTGACGTTGGCGCCGGAGGGCGGCGCGCATCAATCCATCGGTACGCCTTTGACGGGTATGGCGCAGGATGGGCTGGCCAGTTTCGAACCCGCTTTCGCCGATGAGCTGGCCGAGATCCTGGCCTGGTCCTTTGACTATCTCCAGCGCGACGGAGAGGGCGACCCGGATGAGCGGACGTGGCTGCGGGATGAGACCGGCGGCTCGGTCTATCTGCGCCTGACCACGGCACCGCTCGACCAGCCGGCGCGGGGCCCGGACGCTGCGTGGCGGCAAGGCGCCATCGATGGCGGCTATTGGCTGCAGCCACCGGCGGAGGGTTGCCAGATCGTGATCGCCTATCAGGGCGCCATCGCGGCGGAGGCTGCAAAAGCCGCAGAAGCGCTGTCGGGGATGGGTCAGTCCACCGCGCTTTTGGCGGTGACGTCCGCGGACCGCCTGAACGCGGGCTGGACGGCGGCCCAGCGCGCCCGGACCGGCGGTCAAACGGCGGCGCGCGCCACGGCAGAGACGTTGATGGCCGCGGTCCCCGCCGGCGCCACACTGATCACAGTCATCGATGGGCATCCGGCGACGCTGGCCTGGCTTGGCGGCGTTGCCGGGCACCGGACGCTGTCACTGGGGGTGGAGCATTTTGGGCAGACCGGCAGCATCGGCGATCTCTACCGCCATTTCGGCATCGACGCCGCCAGCATCGTCGCCCGGGTCCAGGGGCTGGCGGCGCTGCGGTCCAGCGCCTGACACCCACGCCGAGACCGGTTTTCCTCCCAGCGGAAACAGGCCCCTGGAAAACGCGCGAGCGGGACGTTTTGCCGATCTTGAGCGCGCGTTTTGGGTGCAATCCAACCGCCGCGTGCGGGTCCCCCCGCAATCGGCGACGCGCCCGCGGCCCGCGTCAGCGGTTTGCGAGCGCGGAGTTCTTCATTTGCGGCGCCGTGCGGTAATACTGTCGGATGTCGCGCAGATCGTAGGTTGGATCGATGGCCTGCAACCCTTCGGCCAGGGCTTCGGCCTGTTCCTGCATCCCAAGCTCCTGATAAAGCAGCCCCATCATCCGGCGGGGCGCGACAAAGCCCGGGATCGCCTGGCAAAGCTCCTCTCCGATCCGCACGGCCTCGCCGAAATGGCCGGCACAGGCCGCGGTGCGCATCGCCACATAGCCGATGGAGGAGCGCATCATCCCCTTAGAGGTTAGCGCCTGCGCCCGGCGGGCAAGCTCATACCCCTTTTGGTGGTTTCCGATATGGCTGTGCACGAGCCCAAGATAGGAAATGCCAAGCGCGTTTGTCGGGTTGAGCTTGTTGCTTTTCTCGGCGTATTCCAGCGCTTGAGAGCCTGACACCCGCCAGACCGACCGCATGAAGGCGGCCATCGACAACACCATGGAGTTGCTGGGCTCAAGCTCGACCGCGCGCAGGATCAAGCTCTCCATTTCTTCGCTGATCGCTTGGGGACAGCCGCCCTGTTTCTCCCCCAACCGAAAGGTGCGCAAATACCCCCGCCAGGCGAGGTAAGAGCCGCGCGGATCCATCTCGTAGGCGCGCTCGATCAATTTGTCGGCTTTGGCAAGCGTCGGCGCCGAATACTCCTCCAACGACCGCAGCGCATTGAGGCAAAGCGCGGCGGACAGATCCGCGTCGGGGATCCGCGACCCAAGCGTCGCAATCTCGTCCAGCGCGCGGTGCACGGTTTCGTTGACCAAATCGATAAAGTCGAAATCCGCCTCAATTGGCCGCGACCCGGGACGAAGGCCGCGAAACGCATCGCCAACGATGGTCCCGTCGCCCTCGCGCGTCAGGCTGGCGCCAAGCTGAACGTCGTCGGCGGCACCGGCGGCGAAGGTCCGCAGACGCAGCGCGACGTCGGCCTCCCACCGTTCCAAGCTGTGCATCGCGTCGGCGTCCATCACTTTGATCGCGCCGGTTTCATCGATGCTTTTGCTGATCAGGCTTTGCAGCATCCGGTTGTGCAGCGTGCCTGTCTTGCCAGCATTCAGACCGCGCTCGCTAATCAAAATCGGGCGCAGGTTCGGCGCATGCGGTCGGTTGTCTTGCCGTGTTTCGCCCATCGCGTCGAACTGCTTGTCGAGCGCGGTTCGAAGATCGCGGACCCAATGCTCGAATTCCGGGTCGCGGACATCGATGTCGGCCAGAAACTCCGGCCGCTCTGCCCGATCTTGAAGAAGCGAGGCCAGATACGCCTCATCCTCGACATCGACCCACACCCGCTTTGGCGCCAGTGCAAGCGTGTTTTCCCCGGCCAAAACAACGGTATCGGCGCCATTCAACGCTTTTCGAAGCTCATGCGTGCATTGGCGATAGCTGGCACCGGCCCGCGCGGCCTCGCTCATGCTCCACAACCGATCGATGATCCAAGTGCGGGACCGGGACAGGTTCATCCCCGTGCCCAGCATGGCCAGCACCGCGCGGGCCTTGCGCGACTTTATCCTGATCGCGGCCCCCGAAGGATCCTCCATCCGGAATGGGCCCACAAGATATAGTCTGTAGTGCTGCGTACTCATTGAAACGAATCAGCCCACCCCTACTAAAGATTAGCGTTATCGCGGAGAAAATCGTGCGTGAAATAATCGTTAATCTGCTTAGCACATGTGCTTTTTTTCGGAATTTCTTGACTGACATTCGACGCTGATGGACCCGGTGAACAACGAGACTAACGCGGCGGGAGGGGTCGATGGCGCATAACAGCATCTCTTTTTTGGCAGCGCTTCAAGCGCTGGACCATGGCGATCACGGCGATCACACGCTGCACGGCGACTTTATCGCACGCTCCGGGGCGCCGTCGGGGGGCGCGTCGGCACTGGTGATGAGCCATGCGGTGCTGTCGGGACCTTGGATGTGGGACCAGAAGGATCGTCCAGACCATCTGCCGTTCGATGCCACAAGCAATGCGCAGCTTTGGGCCGCCGATGTGCGCACCATGGTCGCCCAGCAAGAGATTGGGTCCTCGGTCCGGGTCACGGCGACGCCCGGTGGCGGTGGCGCGCTGCCCACCGTATCGGTTTCGACGACCACAGGCTCTGCGCACCCGCTGATCGCCGCGCTTGAGCGCCCGGACGCCGACACGTTTGCGGCCCAGCTTGACCTTCTGGAATTCTATGCCGACCAGCGGGTGGAGCGGTTGCCCGAGATTATTCTGGAACTCAGCGACATTATCTCGAACTTTGCGGCCATCGTCCCGCTAAGGCCCGAGCGCAAGCGCTGGACGCTTGAGTATATCCGGATCTGTCTGCGGGCGATCTCGCTGGTGGAGATGCAGGTCAAACACATCATGGCCTGCCGCCGGCCGGTGGATTTTCACGCCCAGGTCCAACCGATGATCCAAACACCCCAGCACAGCGCCCTGCCCGCAGGGCACGCGGCCGAGGCGTTTTTGGTCTCGACCCTTCTGCGCCATTTCGCCGAAACCGCCGCCATCGCCCGCAACGCGGCGGGGGAGGCTGGCTGGTTTGCGAAGGCCGATCGGATGTTGCTGCGCCAGGCCGCGCGCATTGCCCAAAACCGGGTTGTCGCAGGCGTGCATTTCCCCATCGACAATGCCTGCGGCGCGGTGCTTGGCGTGTCGTTCGCCGAATACCTGCTGGCCCTGTCCCAAGGCCCCGCTGGGACCGTTACGACGGCCCAAGGGCGCAGTTTCGTTGCGGGTGGGTATGGCGGCGCCGATTTCACCCATGAAACGGCGGCGGGGCTTTACGGGGCAGGCGCACTGCACACCTCCGAGGGGGATTTCTATTCCGAAAGCCATGCGGTTGAACTCACACCACCCGACAATCTGGTTTTGGGCGAGATTTACCGCGCCGCGGCGGCGGAGTGGCAGGACCCGGCATGAGCTACAGCTTCGACGCGCCCGTCGCGATGGATGGCGCGGCCACCGATCTTGGGCTTCGCGCCCCGATGGCCGCGGAAACCGACTGGTGGTTGCGCAGTCTTATACGTCCGCTGGACGGCGCGGGCCATGTCTCAGCTCGGCCCGAGATGCCGGCCCAGGACACCGACCCGGCCGAGGCGGCCCCAGGCGCCGGCAGCCCGCGCCCATTGGTGAGCGCGCACCCCTATGAGTATGCGCCGGTCTTGAACCCGCATCCCGGACCGGTGGCACCGCCCGGCGCCGCGCGGCCGGTTTCGTCCGGTGCGGTCATCATGGGCATAATCGACGATGGCATCGCGCTGACCAACACGCGGTTTCTGCGCCGCCTTGCCGATGGAACAGCGACGACCCGCGCCAAGTTCTTTTGGAACCAAGACGCAAGCCGGCCTGAGGGCAGCGTCCCTTTTGGCCGCGATTGGGGCGAGGACGCGCTTTTGCGCAGCTTTGCCGCCGCGCGCGGCGCGGATGGCTATCCCAGCGCCGAGCGTGTGGACCGCGCGCTAGAGATGGACCGGATCCTGACGACATGCGCGCAGCACGGCACCCATGTGATGGACCTTGCCACCGGTTATGATTGCGACGACGACACCCCCAACACGCTGGGTGAAATCCCCGCAGAGATG
>CALCPC010000091.1 GCA_937900975.1 uncultured Paracoccaceae bacterium | reverse complement strand
TCTGGGATGACCGTGTGCGGCACGCCGTGGTGGCCCAGCTCATAGGCCGTCAGGGCCGCGCCCTGGTTGCGCGGGCGCGTTTCGTCCACCCAAACATGGACTGCAATGCCCGCGTCATGCGCCATGTAGACCGGTGCGGTCGCCGTGCCCCAATCGACGGTGGCCAGCCAGCCTGCGTTGCAATGGGTCAGCACGTTGACCGGGCTGCCGGCCGGTTTTGTGGCGGCAATCGCCGCGATCAGCGCCAGACCGTGCCGCCCGATCTCCGCGCAGATCTCGACATCCGCATCGCAGATCTCGCCGGCGCGGGCATAGGCTGCGGCGACACGCTCCTCCCGCGGGCGGTTGCGCAGCGCGGCCTCCATTTCGTCGAGCGCCCAGCGCAGGTTCACAGCGGTGGGCCGCGTGCGCAAAAGCCGCGCCCGCGCGGTCTCCAGCCCCCCATCCGACGGGTCGGCCCGCATCGCCAGCGCCATGCCGTAGGCCGCCGTCGCGCCGATCAGCGGCGCGCCGCGCACCACCATAGTCTCGATCGCAACCGCCGCCTGCTCCAGCGAGGTCAGGGCCAAAACCTCATAGCGAAAGGGCAGTTTGGTCTGATCGATCACTTCGACGGTGGCGCCGTCCGCGGCGCACCATATCGTCCGTGTGTGGGTTCCGTCGATTTTCATGGCAGGGCTTCCTTGGAGGTTGCGCGGGGGCGAGGGCCGGGCACGGCTTGGCACCCCGTTTGACCCGGGGCGTCAGGCGCCGTCAAGCGTGGGCACAAGCCCGTTCACCCGCGCCGCGGCGGCTGTGACGGCGTCGATGCCGCGATAGGCGTGGGTGTTGACCATGACGTCGCGGGCCAGAAACAGCGCCCGCGCCTCGGCCGTGGCGCGCACGCGCTCATCCTCGATCCACTCAAGATCGATATTGTGGGCAAGGCCGAGGATCCGGCGGATCATTTTGGCTGCAGCGAAGCCGAGCGTATCGGCAAAGACCCGGTCGAGATAGGCCGCCCGCTCCCGCGCGAGATGCGCGCGGTCGGCCGGGGTTGTGAAGAGTGCTGCGGGATAGGCGTCGCCGCTGCCCCCGGCCACCCACGCGGCGGTGAACTTGGTCTGAAAACCGGTCCAAAGCGCCTCAATCGTGCGCAGGATCCAGGCCCGATAAGCGTCGCGCGCGCCTGGTGCGGCCTCATGCCCGATCTGGCTGAAATAATTCAGCAAAAGGTTCGCGATCACCGCGCCGATGTCAAATCCCATCGGACCCATGAAGGCGAATTCGGGATCGATGATGCGCGTCTCGTCCTCTGTCACCATGATCGAGCCGGTGTGAAGATCGCCGTGCAACAACGCCTCGGGCGCTGTCATGAACCGCATTTTGAGGCGCGAGACGGCAAGCTTGAGGTCGCCGTCGCCCCGGATCGCCGCGGCATGTCCGTCAAGGCCCGGCGTCCAGCGGTTGTTGTCGGCGATCTGGTAGGGTTCGGTGAAGATCAGGTCCTCGGTGATTTTGCAAAGCGCTGTGTTGCCGGCGAAATCGGCGACCAGGTTTTTGCAGGCCGCGGCCGGAAGGGCGAGGGCGGAGGTGCCAAAAAGGGGCGCGGCGAGATACCCAGACAGCGCCTCGGCGAAGCCCGGATAGACCGTGCCCGCGATCATACCGTGGCGCATGATGATGTGGGGGCTCAGATACTCCATCGCGATCAGGGCGGCGGTGGCGTCGTAATGGTAGATTTCAGGCGTCAAGCCGGGGGCAAGGGCGGAATGGCGGCGGAGGGCAAGATGCTCGTAATGCGCGCGGCTAAGCGGCAAGGGCCAGCTTTCGCCGACCAGCCGGACATAAGGCAGCGCCTGTTTGACGGCGGTGCCGCCGGCCGGGCCGCGGACGATGAAAACCAGGTTGAGGTTGCCGTCACCCACCTCTTCGATGGTCCAGTCCGCTGGGCTGCCGCCAAGGACGCGGGCCACGTCCGGCACGGCTGCCAGCGCGGTGCGCAGGCTTTCGGCATCGTGGATTGCATAGCCTGGCGGTGTGGCCAGCGCGGATTGCTGTGCGCCCATGTGTGGTCCTTCCCGGTCGAGGGGTGCGTCTTGCGCGCACCTTCCCGCCAGTGTCGCGGTGCTGTCCCGCGATGTAAAGGCTTCTGCCAAGACGCAGCCGCGCCGGAGGCGCAAAGTCCGGGGCCGCGCCGGAGGCGCAAAGTCTGGGGCGCGCCGGAGGCGCAAAGTCAGGGGGCACGCCAGCGGCGCTAAGTCAGCGGAGGCGCCCAAGGGCGCCAAGTCATTTGAGCCCGACACCGCCTGCGGCGGCGCCGGGCACACTGGCCCTTTGGCCGGCCTGACACCAGGGGCCGTGGGGTGGGCCGGTTGGCGGGCGTGGGCGGGCGTTGGGCGGGCGTGGGAGGGCGTTGGTGTGCGGTTTCGCCCTTTTGGCCTGCCCCGAAGCCCGGAGTTCAGCGGTAGATCGCCACCGGGATTTGGCAGGCACGGATCAGCGCCGACGTGGTTGAGCCGATCACCAGGCTGCGCAGCCGCGAATGCCCATAGGCGCCCATGACGAGAAGATCGATTTCGGCGTTTTCGACGGCGCGGGCGATGACAAGCTCGGGGCGGCCCGGCCGAATTTCGGTGGTCACATCGCGGCCCGCGCGGCGGAGCCGTTCGGCTGCGCGCCCCTGATCTGTCGCCAGTTTTTCGGTGTCTTCGCCAACAGTGAGGAGGGTGATCGAGAGACCTTCGAACAGCGGTGAGGTCGCAAGCTCTGCCACCGCTTTGTCGGCGCTTGGGCCGCCGTCGAAGGCCAGGAGAACCCGACCGATGGGGCGGAACGCGCGCGCGGCGATCAAGATCGGGCGTTCGGAGGCGCGCACGATCCGCTCTAGGTTCGAGCCAAGGTGCAGCGTGGCGAAGTTTGCCGCCTCGCCGCGTTTGCCGACCACCAGAAGGGCCGTTTCCGCCGCCCGTTCGTCCAGCGCTTCGAGAAGGTCGCCCGAGCGCAGCGCAATGCTGGCGGTCGCGATGCCCAGATCGGTCAGCGTCGCGCGCGCCTCCTCAAGCGCGAGGCGGGCATCGCTTTGCAGAAGGCGCGCGCGCTCGGCGTCAAGCGCGGCCAGTTCTTCCAGAAGCTTCCGCCGGGCCCCGGCGACAATCCTGCCTGACCGGTCCGAGGAGGTCGCCTCGCGCCGGCCGAGGACCTGGAGCAATTCGACGGGCAGCGCCAGACGTTTCGCGGCCCAGGCCGCATGCTCAACCACGCTGCCGGCGTAAACCGAGCTGTCGACGCTTGCCAAGACTGCCGTCATGTCCCCCCCTTTTCGGTTCTCGATGCCCGGGCGCGGCTTGGCCCTCGATTTTTTTGACTGCGATAGGGCTTAGCACGCACCGGCGGCTAGTGGGACATCAATTGGTCAAGCGCGCCCGGTTTGTCGTGGACGGCGAGCCGGTCGACGATGGTTTCGCTGGCCGCGTTCAGGCCGACGATGCTGACCTCCGCCCCCTCGCGGCGGAACTTCAGCACCACCGCGTCGAGCGCCGCGACGCTGGAGATATCCCATATATGCGCGCGGCTGAGGTCGATGACGACACGCTCCAACGCCTCGCGCACGTTAAAGGATTTGGCGAAAGCATCGGAGGATGCAAAGAAAAGCTGGCCCTCGACCCGGTAGGTGCGGGCCCGGCCATCGTCGGAAAGCTCTGACCGGACGCGAAAGATCTGCGCGATCTTGGCGGCAAAGAAGATGCCCGACAACAGCACACCGATCAGAACCCCGATGGCCAGATTATGGGTGGCGACAACGCCGATCACGGTGGCAAGCATCACGGTGGAGGAGGAGCGCGGATGCTCTCTCAGATTGCGCAGCGAGGTCCAGCTGAACGTTCCGATGGACACCATGATCATGATCGCGACGAGGGCGGCCATCGGGATGATCCCGACCCAATCGCCCAAAAACACCACCATGATCAGCAGCAGAACACCGGCCGTCGCGCAGGACAGCCGCCCACGGCCGCCGGATTGGACGTTGATGATCGATTGGCCGATCATCGCGCAACCCGCCATGCCGCCGATAAACCCGGTCGCCATGTTGGCCACACCCTGGCCCACGCATTCACGGTTTTTGTCGGACCCCGTGTCGGTTAGCTCGTCGACGATTGAGGCCGTCATCAGCGATTCCAGCAGCCCCACGACGGCGACGGCGGCGGCATAGGGGAAGATAATGCTGAGCGTCTCAAGCGTCCAGGGGATGTCGGGGACCAGAAAGACCGGCAACGTGTCCGGCAGGGCGCCCATATCGCCCACCGTGCGCAAATCCCAGCCGAACGCCAAGGTCGCCGCCGTCAGCACCAGGATACACACAAGCGGCGCCGGCACCGATTTCGTGAAACGCGGCAAGAGGTACAGGATGGCAAGCCCGACAGCCACCAGCGGGTAGGTCAAAAGCGGGACGCCGACCAGCTCTGGCACCTGGGCCAAAAAGATCAGGATGGCCAGCGCGTTGACAAACCCCGTCATCACCGAGCGGGAGACAAAGCGCATCAGCGTGCCAAGCCCCAGCGCGCCGGCGCCAATTTGCAGCGCGCCCGCCAGGACGGGCGGGGCCAGAAGGTATTCGAGCCCATGCTCTTTGACCAATGTGACCATCAACACCGCCGTCGCGGCCGTCGCGGCCGAGATCATACCGGGGCGTCCGCCAACGATGGCGGTGATCAGCGCGATCGAGAACGAGGCGTAAAGCCCAACTTTGGGATCGACGCCGGCGATGATGGAAAAGGCGCTCGCCTC
>CALCPC010000090.1 GCA_937900975.1 uncultured Paracoccaceae bacterium | reverse complement strand
TGATGAGCCTCGTCACGGTCTAGTTGATCCTGCGCACGTTGAGCACGCTGATCGATCCGACGCGCCCCTTGCCTGCCGATCCCCATATGATCTCGGCCGGAGGCGACTGATGCTGCTGTGGTTCCTGCCGCTTTTCCTGGTGCTTTTGATGATCGGGATGCCGGTCTTTTTCGCGCTTTTGGTGGCGCCCGGCGCGCTTTTGTGGCTCGACGGCGAGGGCCGGATGCTGACCACGCTGTACCGCAATGTCTACAATGGGATGGACAGCTTTCCGCTGATGGCGCTGCCGTTCTTTATGTTGGCGGGCGAGTTGATGAACCGGGGCGGCATCACGCTGCGATTGGTGGAGTTCAGCCAGGCGATCATGGGCCACCTCCGCGGCGGGCGTGCGCATGTCAATATCCTCAGCTCGATCCTTTTCGCCGGTCTTTCGGGCTCTGCCGTGGCCGATACATCGGCGCTGGGCTCCACCCTGATCCCAGCGATGGAGAAGAACGGCTACAGCCGGAAATTCGCGGCGGCGATCACGGCTGCAAGCTCTGTCATCGGGCCGATTATTCCGCCCTCGGGCATTATGATCATCTATGCCTATGTGATGGGAGAGTCCGTGGCGGCGTTGTTCCTGGCGGGCATCGTGCCGGGCATCATGGTGGGCCTTGGGCTGATGCTGATGGTCCGTCTTCTGGCCGACCGCTACGATCTGCCAAAGGCGGAGCGGATCGTGCAAAAGGGCCAAACCCTGTCGCGCGCAGAAAACCTGATCGCGCGGGTTCTGGCGCGGCTTAACATGATCGGCGTTCTTTATGGGCTGGGCGTGCTGATCCTTGCCGCACTTGGCATCGACGCGCCGGCTTATGCGCTGCTGATCCCGGGCGCTGTGATCAGCGAGGCGATTTTCCGTGCGCTCCGCCCGCGCTTGTCCGACGATGTGCGTGTCGTCTACAAGCGCGCGGTCGTCCCGCTGCAGACCCCGATCATCATCCTTGGCGGCATTCTGGCCGGTGTCTTTACACCGACCGAGGCCAGCGTGATCGCGGTGGCCTACGCGATCCTGATCTCGTTTTTTCTGCTGCGCTCCATTACGCTGGCCGACCTGCCGGGCATCTTCGTCAAATCGGCGATCGGCTCGGCGACCGTGCTGTTGCTGGTCGGGGCGGCGGTTGCGTTCAAAACCGTCGTCTCGCTAAGCCATGCGCCCGAGACGATGGCAGAGTTCATCTTGGGGCTTTCCGACAATCCGCTAACGCTGCTTTTCCTGATCAACATCCTGCTCTTTATCGTTGGCATGTTCCTCGACGCCGGGCCCGCGATCATCATTCTTGGCCCGATCCTTGGGCCCATCTTCGTCGATATCGGCGTCCATCCCGTCCATTTCGCCATCATCATGAGTGTCAATCTGACTGTGGGCCTGGCGACGCCGCCGATGGGTCTTGTGCTGTTTGTCGCAAGCTCCGTTTCGGGTGAGCGGGTGGAGACGATCTCTAAGGCCATCCTGCCGTTTCTGGCCGTCGAGGTGGCGGTGATTTTCCTGATCACATA
>CALCPC010000089.1 GCA_937900975.1 uncultured Paracoccaceae bacterium | reverse complement strand
TGGAAGAAAAACTCCGCTTCGCCATCCGCGAAGGCGGCCGCACCGTCGGCGCCGGTGTGGTCTCGAAAATCCACGAGTAACGCCGGCGCGGACGCGCTTTGACCCGGACTATTTTGGGGCGCAGCCACTTGCTTGTGGCTGCGCCCTTTTCTCTGCCGCCCGAAGGCGCGTCGATCCACCCCGGACGCGTGGTCTTGTGACCGGGGACCGCGCTGTCGGCAGTCTTGGGGGCACGCCCCGAAGCCCCGGATCAATGGCCAGGACCACGTGTTTTGCGCACTCTCTGGCGTGTTCTGGTTCGGGCAGAGCGCACCAGAGGCGACCTGGTGCCGGCAACGCGTTCGACCGGGGGTGGGCACTGTGGCTGTGCGCAGCAGCGACGCCCGGGGCACTACCCCGCCCGGCGCATTTCGTGAAGTGCCGAAGACACCAAGGAACATACAACGCGTTGAACGCATTGATTGCTGGCAGCGTTTTGAGTTTCTGGCTTTGCACCAAACGTTTGAGGACGCCTCAGCGCGCGGGCGGCCAAGCAAGATCGGGGCCCGTCCGAAAAAAAGAGACGTTGTTGGTGAAAATCGTCTCGGGCACCCGGCGGATCATGCGCCCGTCGGGATCGTCGATGGCGGCGATGTTTTCAATGAACCAGGGGTTCCAGCTTGTCGCATCGGGGCCGAGATATTTGGCCAGCAAGCGGCGGAAGCGCGCGGGATCCATCGCCTCGACCCGGGCGCTGCCCCGCAGCCCGATGTGCAGCAAGATGCCGGCCGCGTTGTCGAAATCCACGATCTCGACGGCACAGCGGGGGTCGGCCTCCAACCGGCGGACCGAACTGCCCGTTCTGCCGCCCAGCGTCCAGAAGGTTGCGTCCTCCCAGATAAACCAGACCGGCGCGTTGCGCGGGCCCGCGTCGCTGATGGTCGCAAGGTTGGCCATAAGCGGCCGCGACAGGATGGTCTCGGGGTCGAAACTTTGGCTCATGCCAAACCTCCTCAGTTGCGCTCGGGCGCGGCTTTGGCATCGCGCTCGGGCGCGCCCGTGGTGTTGCGCGCTCACGCGTCTTTGGCATCGCGCTCGGGCGCGCCTGTGGTGATACGCGCCCACGCGCCTCTAGTGTTGCGCGCCCTTGTCGTTGCCCGCTGGGCCGGCACCGGGCCGGGCCCGGCTAGTGCGGGTTCAAATGGTCTAGAACCGCCGCGTGCAAGACCGGGTTGGCCACGATCAAGCCGGGCTGGCGGGCGACCTCTTGGTTAAAGCGGGGAGGGCTGCCCGCCCGGGTCGAGACGGTGGCCCCGGCCTCGTCGCAGATCACCGCCCCCGGCGCGATGTCCCAATCGGCGCTGTCGCGGAGCGTGATCGTGGCGTCAAACCGGCCCTCGGCAACCAGGCACATCCGGTAAATCAGCGACGGGCGGTAGTGACGCCCGACCTCCGGCAGCGGGCGCGCCCAGTTGGCGGCGCCAAGCACAGCCTTGTTGGCAAGGACGCTGGCACCGGCAAGCGTTGCCCGCCGGCCCGCCGCAAGCGGTGCACCGTTTAGCCGGGAACCGACGCCGCGTGCGGCGGTATAGGTCTTGCCCTGGGCGGGCATGTGCATGACGCCGGCGACCGCCAGGCCCGCCTCGACCACCGCGAGTGCCACGCCCCAGGCGGATTGGCCATCGACAAAGGCCCGGGTGCCGTCGATTGGATCGACGACAAACACACGCCGGGCCGAAAGACGCTGGGGCGTGTCCGGTGTCTCTTCTGAAAGCCAGCCATACTCGGGCCGGGCGGCTTGCAGATGGCTCTCCAACCAGGTGTTGACGGCAAGGTCGGCCTCGCTGACCGGGCTTTTGTCCGCCTTCTGCGTCACCTTTGGATCGTTGCGAAAGTAGCGCATCGCGATCTTGCCGGCGGTCTTTGCGGCATCGGTCAAAAGATCGAGGTCAGGCGCCGGCAATCGTCAACCCTT
>CALCPC010000088.1 GCA_937900975.1 uncultured Paracoccaceae bacterium | reverse complement strand
AAAAAATCCACCGTGTTTCGCAGATAGGTCGCAGAGTTAAAGCCCAACGTCCCCGTCGCCACAAGCCAGCCGCCCATGATGCCGATGATATCGCCAAGGCCGACCAAAAGCGGCACCACAAGGATGGCCGCCAGCACCCGTGGACCCACCAGGTAGCGCATCGGATCTGTGGACAATGTGGTCAAGGCATCAATCTGCTCGGTCACTTTCATTGTTGCGATCTCGGCCGCGATGGATGAGGTCACGCGCGCTGCAATCATCAGGCCGACAAGCACGGGCCCCAACTCCCGCACCATGCCGATGGCGACGATTTGGGGCACCACCGCCTCGGCGTTAAAGCGCGCGCCGCCCGAATAGATCTGCAGCGCCAACGCGCCGCCAGTGAAGATCGCGGTCAGGCCGACCACCGGCAGGCTGTAATAGCCGATCTGCGCCGCAGCGCTCGCAAACTCTCGCGGGTAATAGGGCGGCCGGACGCCGCGCGCGACCAGGGCCAGGATAAACAGCGTAATCGCGCCAAGCGCGCGGCACAGGCCAAGCACGGATCGCCCGATGGCAGCCAAAAAACCCTCAGCGAGGTGGAGCGCAGTCATGTGAGGTCTAACCTCCTGGTCAGGGATTTATGTAGACACGTTGATAGCGCGCGCCAAGGCTTGTTAGAATTTCATAGCCAATTGTGCCGGCCGCCGCCGCCAGCGCGTCGATGCCTGCATGGGGCCCGATTATATCCAGTGTTGCGGGAACCTCCGGCAGATCGGTGACATCGGCGGTCAGCAGATCCATCGACACGCGCCCGACCACGGGGCAGGGGCGGTCCGCTGCCCAAAGCATCGCCTTGCCGCCAAGCGCGCGGATCAGACCGTCGGCATAGCCTGACGACAGCGTTGCGATCCGCCGCGGCGTCTCGGCGTGCCAATCGGCGCCGTAGCCCACAAACTCCCCCACGGCGACGCTGCGGGTCTGGATGACAGGCAGCGAAAGCCGGACGACCGGCCTGGCCGCTGCAAACGGCATGCCGCCGAAAAGACCGATCCCAGGCCGGGTCAGATCGTAGTGAAAAGACGCCCCAAGCATCGTGCCGCCCGTGGCGGAGAGCGAGCGTGGACAGCCAATCCGGGGCAGATCCTCAAAGACACCGCGCTGCTGGGCATTTGCCGGATTGTCCGGGGTGTCGGCGCAGGCCAGATGGCTGATCAACAGGGTCGGCGGCGCCGGCAGCGCGCCGGTCACAAGGTCCGGGGGCTCGAACCCCAGCCGGTTCATCCCCGTGTCGATCTGGAGCCCGTAAGGGTGCAAAGGCAGGGCATCTTTGTGGCGGCGAAGCTGTGCCGCGTCGTTGAGCAGCGGGATCAGTTCCGCGTCTCGCAGTTTTGGCGCGTCCCCCGCCATATGGCCCGAGAACACAAAAATCCGGGGGCCCGGACCCAGCGTTTGGCGCAGTGCCGCGCCTTCCTCGGCCAAGGCGACGAAAAAGCTGCGCGCCCCAGCGGCGGCAAGGACAGGGGCGACCTTGTCCAGGCCAAGCCCATAGGCATCGGCCTTTAGAACGGCGCCCGTCTCTGTCCCCTGGCCCGACAGCGCATCGAGCGCGCGCCAGTTGGCGGCGATGGCGTTAAGGTCAATGGTCAGCGTCGCTTGGGCCATGACCCCGCGTTAGGCAGCTCTGCCCTGAACGTCAATCGTTGCGCCGCTTGGGCGCCCCGAAACGACAGGCTCTTGCGCAGGCGCGGACAGGATGCCGCAGAACGGGCTTTTTTCTTGCCCCAGGGATGCGGCGCGAGGCAGCCTCATAGTGTTATTGGTGAATGTGTTTTCTTGAAACAATTTCCTGGGGGCAACCCGATGATTAAAATGGCTTTTTGCAGCGTTGTCGCTGCGACGGTAATCTCGTCGGTCGCGGCGGCGCAGACGGTTCCCGGCGTTGGCGCGCGGGGCGATGGCGCAGGGGTGGCTCTTGGTCAAGTGGATGAAAATCCGCGACCCGATCTCGTCTTAATGGCCTATGACGCCCAGCCGGGCAGCACCGCATTCCGGTATCGCATCG
>CALCPC010000087.1 GCA_937900975.1 uncultured Paracoccaceae bacterium | reverse complement strand
GGGGCGACGCGGGCAAGCGTGCGGCGCAGTTGGTCGGGGTAATGCTCCACCGGCGCCACGCGCATCATCCGGAAAAGATCGGGAAACATGCGCATCATGATTTCGCGGTTTTCCAACATATAGGAAACGCCCGACGGCGTGCGGCAGTTGTCCTCCAACACAAAAAACTCATCCGCCGAGGTGCGGACAAGGTCAATGCCGACAATATGGCTAAAGACACCCTCGGGCGGTTGAAAGCCGACAAGCGACGGCTCAAAGGCGCTGTTGCGGAAAACCAGGCCCGCGGGGATGCGGCCCGCGCGGATGATCTCGGCGCGGTTGTAGACATCGCGGAGGAAGGCGTTCAGCGCCTCCGCGCGTTGTTTAACCCCGCGTTCCAGCCGCGCCCATTCATGCCCCGTGAACACCCTCGGGATCATGTCGAACGGGATCAGTCGCTCAGGGTCGCCGCCTTCGCCATAGACGGCGAAAGTGATGCCAATCCGTCGGAAAAGCGCCTCCGCCTCGGCTTTTTTTCGGGCCAGGTCGTCGGGTCCAAGCCGCTCGGCCCAGGCCGCGAGGGACCTATATGTCTCGCGGATATCCTCGCCGCGGTACATCTCGTTGAAAAAACCGATGGCCGCACCCTCCTTCACTCCGCGGCTACGTTAAACGGCTTTGCCCGCGCGCGGAAAGTCGAAATGGAAGATATCGCCGCGCGCTTGAGGGAAATTGACGCGAGAGCAGGCATTTGCGCAGCCCATCGCTTTGGCGCTAAGCGATTGAAGACCGGGAAAGATCCCACGGCCCGGGATCTCTGGCGATCTGCAGACGAACACGGCCCTTCTTGGGCCTTTTGTCAGCGCCCGCGCTGTCGGGCCGGGGTCGGGCAGTCCGCCGGTGCAGGCCAGTGCTATACCGGCTGGCGCGCGAAAACGCAGGGCCGTAAGCGGCGCGGCGGCACGGCGATTGGACGCGCCCAGTCATGGAGCCGGGTGCTGGGGATGCGCGGGGCGCATACGCTGGGGGATCATCGTGGCGTCGACACCCCGCACGGGCCTGTGGTCGAAGCGGACGCGCGACAGCATTTCCCGTCGGGATGGCACAAGCGAAAACTCACCCAGAGTGTGAGACAAGTCGTTAACAAGGCTTGAGAATGCCTAAATTTCAGCGTTCTAGGGTTTTCGTGTGTCCGTTGGACGGACCTGTGTTGGACGCGCGCGTTTTGACGGCTGTGACCCGGGCCCGTGCGGCCGTCACGGGGCGCAAGGGCCACGCGTAAACGCCGCGCGCCACGCGGGAAGCATGCTCCGCTGGTCGCCTCTGGGGCCTTGGGATGATCGTCGCCCGTCCTCGGCTTGGCCGTGCTGGGCCCCGCTGCGTTCCGCGACGGTTATTGCCCGGCCACGGGGTTTGCCGCCCGCGCCGGTTTCGCGCTGTGCATCGGGTAAATGCCGTTTTAAGGGCCGCCATGCCAGTTTGTCGCGGGGGCGTTTTTCTACCGGCTGGGCCATCGCAATGCGTTCTGGCGCAGGGCAAGACCGCCGACTTTGCCCCGCATAGATTGGCAGCATCTCGGGCCGTTACTCCAAGGGCTGACGCGCCGCTTCGACGGCGTCGCGAAAGCGCGACGCTTCCGTAAGCTGGCTGGCGAGTGTTGCGAGGGTCAACTCCTCTGGCGGGTCCAGGTCCGGCTGGGCAACACTGTCGCCAAGCGCCTGCAAGGATTCTGGCAGAGCGTCGACGCTGAGGTCTGTGTAGTTTTTCGACAAAAGCGCCATCCGGTTGCGCTCCGGGTCGGCGTTGGTGAGGGGGGTAAGCGCGAAATAGGCGTTGCTCAGCGTGCCGAGCCGAACATATGCGTCGGCCCGCAGCCTTACGGCGTCCTCACCATCGAGCCCGTCGAGCAGGGCAAGCGCACCCGCGGCATCTTCGCTTTCAAGACGGGCTTCGGCGCGCAAAAGGCGATTCTCGCGGGTGGGGAGAAGCGGCAGACGTTCGACAAGGGCGAGGGCCGCATTGGGCAAACCCTTTGCGATCATGCCGCGCGCCAACTGTTTGCGGAGCGCGACGCTGTCACGGTCGCGCCCAAGAACATCGCTGTTTTCAAGTACCAGCGCGGCAAAGGTGCCGGGCGTCAGATCCGCAAGATCGAGACTGCGCAGACCGACGCGCCCAACCGCCCCGATCCGCGTTTCCGCGTCCGGAAAGTGCCGGCTTGCCGTCTCTAGCCGCTCAAACCCGCGGGGTGCGTTGCCGGCGAGAAAATCGAGCCGGGCAAGGGCGAGCGTTACGTCAAGCTCCGTCCCGGTGCCCCGCCAAAGCCGCTGTTCGATCTCAAGATCCGCAATCAGCTCGGGCGGAACCTGTGCTTTGGTCGAAAGAATGTCCTCAGCCTGAATGAGCAGCAGTTTCAGGGTGTTGGGACCTCGATCATCGACAAACTCGGCGACAAGCGCACGGCTGCGATCAACCTCGCCGCGGTCAACGGCGATGCGCGCGCGCAAAAACCCCTCCGAGGCCGACATGTCCCCAGGCGTCCGGTCCAGGATGCGCATCAGCGCCTCGGCGCTTTCACTGTCGCCGCCGGCGACGGCGTGGCGCATGATCTCGGCGCCCGCGATGCGGCGCAGCGCGTGCGGAAGCTCCGAAAACGCATCGATCAATGCGTCCGCCTGCGGGGTATCGGGTTCAACCGGGTCCAAGCCGGCCGCGACGCGCCACATGGCAATCCGGCCGCGGCAGGCCGCCATGTCGTGCATAACACTGTCTTCACGAATGGCACGCCCCTCCACAACCCGGGCCAGATCGGCCAGAAGGCGGTGTTTGCGGCTGTTGCCGTCGGCATGGGTTAAAAGCTGTTCGGCCTCGCGCCCAAAACCGATGGCGATGTAGAATTTCACCATTTCTTCCAGGCGCTTTTGGTCGATCCCGCCGTGATCCGCGACCAGCGCGCGGCGATAATTGGCCAGCTGGTCGAGAAGCGGCGCGTCGCTTGTCCAAAGGCGCGTGTTCAGGCCGCCATCCTCCGGACAGAGATCGGGCATTGTCGGCTCTTCCCGCCGCCGCGGCTGTTCGATCAAAGGCAGGCGCGTCGCGATTTGCGCGGTCAATGGATTGGCGTCTGCCGGGGGCGAAGGCGGCCGGGCTTGCGCCGCGGCCTGCGCCATGTCGGGGGCGGCAGTGGCCGCATCGGTCGGGGCGTCCGTGGCGATATCGGCCGCGACGGCATCTTGTGGCGCGTCCAAAGCCGCGGGTTCCGCCGCGTCCGTCAGACTGGCGCGCAAATCCTCCAGCCCAGCGGGGGCGTCCAGATCGATCAACCCCTCCGCCGCGGCGGTTTCCAGCCCATCCAGCAATGCGGCGCCGATTTCACGAACGCTCAGATCCTCAGGCCCTGCGGCGGGGGGCGGCGGGGCCGGGCTGGGGCGCGCACCACGCCCGGCGGTCAAAAGCGTCGGCGCGGGCCCGCCGCGCGCCGGGGCGGCGACGGGGTCGCCACCTTCCGCGGCCGGCGGCGCGATAGGGCGCGCGGCCTCGCCCG
>CALCPC010000086.1 GCA_937900975.1 uncultured Paracoccaceae bacterium | reverse complement strand
CGGGCTTGGGATTGGCGCCGTTGCGCTTTGGCTTTCGGTCCAGATCGTCGACCTTGGTTTCGTGTTCTCCCTGGCCGAAATACCAGGCTTGCGGCCGGATTTTGTCGCGCTCGGGCTTGCGATGCTGCTGGTCTCGGCGCCCGCCCTTTTGCTGGTGCTGCTGCCGGCCTTGGCCTTCACGATGCTGATGCTTTGGATCTCACTCCTGACCACAACCCTGGCTGAGATTTCGGCCATCGGGCGGCTTTTCGCGGTGGGCGGCCTGTTTTTATGGGTGATCGTGGCGGCCAAACCCGCCGCGCGCCTTTGGGGGCATGCGCCACATCTCAAGTTCCATTTTCCCGGCATCCACGCCCCAAATGGGCAAAGCCACTATGCGCCGGGCAATGCGTTGCCGTTGAAATCGGTGCTGCCCGACGCGTTTTTCTTTGATCCCCAGGAGGGCCCGGTCGCCAGCACGGCAAGGCTTTACCGCCAGAAAGCAGCGGTGCAGCCGCAAAAGGCCAGCGACGCGCTTGACCCCGTCGCGGTGCTGGAGGCCTGGGCCGCGCGGCAGCGTGCGCGGCACGGGCCCGAGCACAAGCCCCGGATGATGATGGTCGCGACCTCGGGCGGGGCGTATCGCGCGGGGTTTTGGACGGCGATGGTGCTTGATGCGGCGATGCGCGATCCCGAGCTGCCCGACCTTGCCGGCAACACGCGGCTGATCACAGGGGCCTCGGGCGGTATGGTTGGGGCGGCCTATTTTGCGGCGCTTCTGGATGTCGACAAAACCGGCCGGGTCATCCTGCCCGAGGCGCCGATCCTGAACCGGATCGAGGCGGATATCCTCGCCTCCCAAACCGAGGGGACCGGGGCATTGCCCCGGCACGAGACACGGTTTCCGGTTCCGCGGGACAGTCTTTCACCGGTCATTCGCCAGTTGATGGGCGGCGATATCCTGTCTTTGTTCTCCACGCGGGCGCGATCCGTGGATCGGGGTACGGTGCTTGAGGATCAATGGCTTGCGCTGGACGTCAGCTTTGACGATCTCGCCGCGGGGGAACGCGCGGGCTGGCGCCCCAGCCTGATCTTCTCGCCCATGTTGGTGGAGACGGGTCAGCCGCTTTTGATCAGCAATCTCGACATGGCCGAGACCATCGATGCGGCCGAAAACGATGAAACGGTGGCTTTTTTTGAGTGGTTTCCAGCGGCGCGGAAAACCTTCAAGATCAAAACCGCCGTGCGGATGAACGCGTCGTTCCCCTATGTCTCACCTTCGACAGCGCTGCCGACCGAGCCCTATTTGCGGGTCGTCGATGCGGGGTATTACGACAATTACGGCATCGACGCGGCGGTGGCCTACCTTAGCCGAGCGGCGATCCAAAAATGGCTTTTGGAGAATTGTTCGGGCGTCGGTCTGCTGGAAATCCGCGCGTTCCCAAGCCCCGGGCTGCCCGAAGCCGGGCCAAAACCCTGGTCGCGGGCGCTGCAATGGCTGACCACGCCGATGCAGGCGATCTTTGCCGCGCGCAGTTCCACGATGACCTTCCGCAACCGCCAAAGCTTTGGCCGGCAACGCCAAATATTCGGTGCGCTGAGCCGCGACCCCGACTTTCTGCGGCGCTTTCGATTTGAAGTGAACAGCCAAACCAGTTTGAGTTGGTACATGCCAAAAGAGGAGCTGGACGAGATGCGGACGGTGCTGGAAAGCCATGAGATTTCATCGCGCCTTGCCGAACTTCGCCATTGGTGGCAGGCGCCGCCACCTGCACCGTGATCCGGCGGCAAAGCGCCATAGCGTCGCGCAGGGCGCAATCGCCATGGTCTTGCCGTTAGAAAGCCTTAAACTCTGGCGCATATCATGACCAAAGACAGCAAAGGATGCTTGATATGACGCCTCTTATCGCTCTCTTTCTGCGCAACGCGGCGTTCGGCTTTCTGATGGCCATCGGGGCTGTTGCGGCCATCCTGCATTTCGACATCGCGGGGCTGGGCGGCTTGATGTTGGGCTCGTCCACGGGCGTGATGGCGGCTGGTATCCTGACGTTTTTTCTGGGGCTGACCTTTGGGTCGGTCCAGATCGGCATCGCCGTGATGAACCTTGGCGATGACACGATGTCGGGGCCCGGCGGGCGCCAGCATTTGCACGACACCGGCCTGCGCCCGATCCCAGTGCGCGTCGCGGCCGAGCGGCGGCGCCGCTAGGCCGGCTGCGCGGCTATTCGGCGGCTTTGGGCCGCGCGCTGCGCACCAGCGACAGGATTTCTTTCGCCGCTTCGGGGATGTTGGTGCCGGGGCCGAAGATTGCTTTAACGCCCGCATCATACAGCATCGCATAATCCGGCGCCGGGATGACGCCGCCGCAAATGACGATGATGTCTCCGGCGCCTTCTGCCGCCAAGGCCGCCACGAGTTTCGGCGCCAATGTCCGATGGCCCGCCGCCTGGCTTGAGATGCCGACGATGTGGACATCGTTGTCGACGGCGTCCCGCGCGGCCTCCTCTGGCGTTTGGAAAAGCGGGCCAACATCGACGTCGAAGCCGATGTCGGCAAAGGCGGTGGCGATCACCTTGGCGCCGCGGTCGTGCCCGTCTTGGCCCATTTTGACGACCAGCATGCGGGGGCGGCGGCCCTCTTCCCGCGCGAAGGCCTCGACATCGGCTTGGATGCCAGCGAAATCCGCATCGCCTTCATAGGCCGCGCCATAGACCCCGGCGAGCGTCTTGACCTCGGCGCGGTAGCGGCCAAAGGCCCGTTCCATCGCGTCCGAGATCTCACCAACCGTCGCCCGTGCCCGCGCAGCCGCCACCGCGAGATCCAGCAAATTGCCCTCGGCGGCGGTGGCGGCCTGCTCAAGCGCCCGAAGGGCGCCGTCGCAGGCCGCCGGATCGCGGTCCCGACGCAGGGCGTCGAGACGTGCGATCTGGGCCTCGCGCACGGCAACGTTGTCGACCATGCGGATGTCGAGATCGTCTTCCTGGTCCAGCCGGTATTTGTTGACGCCGACCACCGTCTCATCGCCGCGGTCGATGGCGGCCTGGCGCCGCGCCGCA
>CALCPC010000085.1 GCA_937900975.1 uncultured Paracoccaceae bacterium | reverse complement strand
CGACGCCGCTTTTGCGACGCGCCTGGCCCGCGCTTGCCATGGGCCTGCTTGCCGCCCCCATGATGACCGCCGCCACCGGGCCCACCGCGGCCCCGACCGCGCCCACGGCGGCCTTTCGGCGGCGGCGCGACGGGCTCGGGCCGGTCGCCACTGGCCACCGGGATCTCCAGCTACATGGTCTTCTCGATCTGCTTGAGCAGGTCCATTTCCTCGGCACAGACGAGCGCAATCGCCTCCCCCTCGCGGCCCGCCCGCGCGGTCCGGCCAATCCGGTGCACATAGTTTTCGGCCACGTCCGGCAGGTCGTAGTTGATCACATACCCCACGCCCGGAATGTCGATGCCCCGCGCGGCCACGTCCGTGGCGACCAGCACATTGACCTCACCGGCGCGGAACGCCTTGAGCGCGCGGTCCCGCTGCCCTTGCGACTTGTTCCCGTGGATCGACGCGGCCTTATAGCCATCGGCCACCAGCCCCTTCATCAGCTTCTCCGCCCCATGTTTGGTGCGCGCAAAAACCAGCGTCAGGTCGTCGGGCTGCAGGATATCGCGCAGCTTGCGGGGCTTGTCGGCCTTCTCCACGAAGTGCAGCGATTGGGTCACCTTGTCGGCGGCCTTGCCCGGAGGCGCCACCTGGATGCGGCGCGGATCGGTCAGGTAGCCGCGGCTCAATTCTTCCATCTGCTTGGGCATCGTCGCCGAAAACAGCATCGTCTGGCGCGGCGTGCCAAGCGCGGGCGCGATCTTGCGCAGCGCATGGATAAAGCCCAGATCCAGCATCTGATCGGCCTCATCCAGCACCAGATTGCGCGTATGTCCCAGATCCACCGCGCGCCGCTCCATCAGGTCGATCAACCGGCCCGGCGTGGCGACCAGGATGTCGGTGCCATTGGCCAGGGCGCGCATCTGACGGCCGATGGACTGGCCCCCAACAACCGTCGTGATGCGCAGCTTGGTGCCATCCATCAACGGGCGCAGGCTGTCGGCGATCTGACCCACCAATTCCCGCGTGGGTGCGAGGATCAGCGCCTTGGCGCTTTTGGGATGCGGCTTGCCCGGTTGCGCCAAAAGCGCCTCGATCAGGGGGAGACCAAAGGCCAGCGTCTTGCCGGTGCCGGTTTGGGCGAGGCCCAGAATGTCGTGCCCTTCCAACGCGAGGGGAATGGCCTTGCCTTGGATCGGCGTGGGCTCGGAAAAGCCGCCCTGCTTCAAGGCCTTCTGCAACGAAGGCGACAGGTCGAGCATGTCAAAATCAAACACGTATATATCCTTGCTGCCCGACGGGTCCTCCGACGGGCGTTCGCAGCCGGGCAACGCCAGACCGCTCATAGGGTTCGGGCGGCCCATGACCGGGCGGGCGGATCCCGCGGCCGGTTGGCCGTCACGTCGAAAGCCCTGCGTGATGGGGACTGAAAAGGTGGTACGCTGAGCGCCCCTTACCGGGCGCGGCTTGCTCACGCGGCAGCGCAGCGTTGGGGTGTAGCTGGCCTGTGCGGACCCACAAGTCAAGCAGATCAGGCGATTTTTCCGCAAAGCCCCCGGCCCGTCGGCGGGTCTTTTCCAAACAATACAACTCAGAAATGTTTTGTGACGTTACGGAAACTCGCCTACGCTGATCGGGCTGTCGGCCAGTTTTGATTATCGTTTGCTTTTTTGCCCTCGGCGGCGCGTCGATATTTGCAAAGCCCCCTAGGGGCGACAGAATAAGGAACTACCCCCAATGGAACCATTCATCTGTATGATCGTCATGTTCGGCGGCAACTTCGCCCCACGCGGATGGGCGTTCTGCGAAGGCCAGCTCCTCGCGATCAACTCCAATCAGGCGCTCTTCTCTATCTTCGGCAACGTGTATGGCGGCGACGCGCGCACAACGTTCGGCCTTCCAGATTTACGGGGCCGCGCCCCGATCGGACCGGGCAACGGGCCGGGTTTGCCAAGCTACCGGATTGGCGAAAAAGGGGGGCAGCCGACCCATACGTTGAACATCGCAGAAATGCCAAGCCACAATCACCCGGCCGCCACCCGGGCGGAGGTCGCTCAAGCC
>CALCPC010000084.1 GCA_937900975.1 uncultured Paracoccaceae bacterium | reverse complement strand
AACCGGTCGAGATCGTCGGGGTAAAGTTGGAAGCTGAAATCGTCGGGCATCGGGTCGTCGGGCGTTGCCCAATGCGCGCGGCAGGTCCGCTCTTAAGGCCCCAGATTGAAGCCGTGCTTTTCCTGGCGGAGGTAGTAGGAGATATCGACATCCCGCAAAAGCGGCAGCTTGCCGCCCGCCTCCTTGGTCCAGGCCTCGATCTCGGGCACCTCTTCGGAGAGGAGGTATTGGTGGCTCATCACCATCATCGGCACCGTGCGCCCGCCAAAGGGTTTGAACCATTCGCCGACGCGCTGGGCGTAATAGCCGGCGGCGTTCACGACATATTCGCACCGGATCTCGCCCTTTTCGGTTTCAACGATCCAGTCATCGCCCTCACGCCGGACACCGGTCGCGGGGGTAAAGCGTTGGATTGTCTGGCCCATATCGCGCGCGCCTTTGGCCAGCGCCTGGGTCAGTTGGGCCGGGTCGATATCGCCGTCATTGGGGTCATACAGCACACCGGCCAGGTCATGGGTTTCCATGAACGGATAGCGGGCCTGCGCCTCGCTTGGCGTCAGGATGTCGATGTCCATCCCCTGGTAGCGGCCCATGGAGGCGGCACGCTCAAACTCCTGCATCCGCTCTTTGGTGTGCGCAAGGCGGAGCGCGCCCGTGACGTGGTAGTTCATCGGATACTCCACAGCGTCGGCGAGGCCGCGATAAAGCTCCGTCGAATAGCGCTGGAGGTTCATGATCGACCAGGAGCTGGAGAATGTCGGCACGTTGCCCGCCGCGTGCCAGGTGGAGCCTGCCGTCAACTCGTTCTTTTCCAGAAGAAGGCAGTCGGTCCATCCCGCTTTTGCCAGATGAAAAAGGGCCGAGGCGCCAACAGCGCCGCCCCCAATGATGACAACGCGGGCGGTGGTGGGCAGCTCGGCCATGCCGGGATCCTTCGGTTTTCGCAGCCTGAGTATTCCGCGCAGACCCGGTGCTTTCAATTCGGTGCGCGGCGTGTTATTGATCGGCCTTTCCGATTAAGGGCGGCGATGGCCCGCCCCCCGCATCGGGCGGGGGCGCCAGCACTGCTGCGCGGGGGGGCCATGCAGATCGACTTGATCGACACGTTTCTCGACCTCTGCGAAACGCGCAATTTCAACCGCACGGCAGAGCGGTTGGGGGTGACGCAATCGACGGTCTCGGGCCGCGTTCAGTCTTTGGAAAAAGCGCTGGAGTGCCGACTGTTCCGCCGCAGCCGGTCGGGCACACATCTGACGGGCGAGGGGCGGCGGTTCGAAGCCCATGCCCGCAGCCTGCGCCACGGCTGGGTCGAGGCGCGGCGGGCGGTCGCGGCGGCGCCCGAGGCGGGTCTGACGCTGCGCCTTGGCATCCAGCATGATCTGGTGATCGCGCATCTTGGCGAATGGTTCCACACGCTGCGCGGCGCCTTGCCAGAGGCCGGGTTTTACATCGAGGTCGATTACTCCACCCAGATCTGCACCGAGGTTCTAGAAGGCGGGCTGGATCTTGGGATCGTGTTCACGCCAAAAGCCCATCCCGACCTGCAAATCGAAAGCCTGGGCGATGTCGCGGTCGACATGGTGACGACGACACCGGCAAACGTGGCCGACATCGCGCCGGGCGATTACTTTTTGCCCAACTACGCGCCCGCGTTCTTTGCCACCCACCGCACGCTTTTGCCGAAGCTTTCCGCCGCACGGGTGTCCAGCGGCAGCCATGCGGTGCTGTCGGGTTTGCTTAAGGCGGTTGGGGGCGCGACCTATCTTTTGGCCGAAAGCGCGGCAGAGCTGTCAGCGGCGGGGCTTTGCCAGCCCGTGCCCGATGCGCCGCGCATCGTGCAGCCCGTGCATGCGGTCTTGCACCTGCGCAACCGCCACAGAGCACCGCATCGCCGGATGCTGGTGCTGATCCGAACCAAGATCGGTGCGCGAAACGGGGCCGATGCCGCGCAGACTGAGAATTGCAAATGATCACGATTTGTTCCACACTCTTTTGGCTGTGACTCGCGCACAGCTGCGCTATCTGACCGGGATCGAAGGGGTGATCATGCCGGAACTGAAGCATATAGAAATCCGCGGCGCGCGGGAGCACAACCTAAAGTCGGTCGATGTGGATATTCCGCGCGATAAGCTTGTCGTGATCACCGGGCTTTCGGGGTCTGGCAAGTCCAGCCTGGCCTTCGACACCATTTACGCGGAGGGGCAGCGACGCTATGTCGAAAGCCTCAGCGCCTATGCCCGCCAGTTCCTGGACATGATGCAAAAGCCGGATGTCGATCACATCGCGGGCCTTTCGCCGGCGATCTCGATCGAGCAGAAGACGACGTCCAAAAACCCCCGCTCCACGGTCGGGACGGTCACCGAAATCTACGATTATATGCGTCTTTTGTTCGCCCGGGTCGGGACGCCCTTTAGCCCCGAGACGGGGCTGCCGATTGAGGCGCAGCAGGTGTCGGACATGGTCGACCGAGTGATGGCGATGGAGGCGGGGACGCGCGGCTATCTGTTGGCCCCGATCATCCGTGACCGAAAGGGTGAGTATCGCAAGGAATTTCAGGAGCTTGCCAAGCAGGGTTTTCAGCGCGTGAAGGTCAATGGCGCGTTTTATGAGCTGGACGCGCCGCCGACGCTCGACAAAAAATTCCGCCATAACATCGACGTCGTCGTCGACCGTATCGTGGTGCGCGAAGGGTTGGAGACGCGGCTCGCCGACAGCTTTCGCACCGCGCTCGACCTTGCCGATGGGATCGCGATTTTCGAGGCGGCCGAGACAAGCGGCAGCGAGGAGGAACCGCAGCGCACCACCTTTTCAGAGCGGTTCGCCTGCCCTGTCTCGGGCTTCACGATCCCCGAGATCGAGCCGCGGCTGTTTTCGTTCAACGCCCCCTTCGGTGCCTGCCCGGATTGCGACGGGCTGGGCCAGGAACTGTTCTTTGATGAGCGGCTGGTGGTGCCCGACCAAAACATTTCCATCGTCGGGGGGGCCATCGCACCCTGGGCGCGGACGCAATCGCCCTATGTGCGCCAAACCATCGATGCGCTGGCCAAGCACTATGGTTTTGACAAAAAGAAAAAGTGGAAGGCGCTGCCCGAGGACGTCCAAAAGCTGATGCTCTACGGCTCTTCCGGCGAAAAGATCAAATTTCGCTATGACGAGGGCGGGCGCGTCTATGAGATCGCCCGCCCCTTTGAAGGCGTCATCCCGAACATCGAACGCCTCTACCGCGAGACCGACAGCGAGGCCAGGCGGGAGCAGTTCGAGCGCTACCAGAACAACCGCCCCTGCGGTACGTGCAACGGCTACCGGCTGCGGCCCGAGGCGCTGGCCGTCAAGATCGGCGGGCTGCATGTGGGCGCAGTGGTTGAGATGTCGATCCAAGAAGCGCTCGACTGGGCCGAAGCGGTGCCCGAGACACTGACGCCGCAAAAGAACGAGATTGCCCACGCCATCTTGAAGGAAATCCGTGAACGTCTTGGATTTCTTGTCAATGTTGGGCTGAACTATCTGACGCTCAGCCGCGCGGCCGGTACGCTTTCGGGCGGGGAGAGCCAGCGGATCCGGCTGGCCAGCCAGATCGGGTCGGGCCTGACCGGTGTGCTTTATGTGTTGGACGAGCCCTCCATCGGCCTGCACCAGCGCGACAATGACCGGCTGCTTTTGACGCTGAAAAACCTGCGCGACCAAGGCAACACCGTCATTGTGGTCGAACATGACGAAGAGGCGATCCGCGAGGCGGATTACGTGTTGGATATCGGCCCCGGCGCGGGCCTCCATGGGGGGCAAATCATCGCCAAGGGCACGCCGAAGCAGATCGCCAAAACCAAAGGCTCGGTAACCGGCGATTATCTGACGGGCAAGCGCAGCATCCCCGTGCCGGCAGAACGCCGCAAGGGCAACGGCAAAACCCTGCGGGTCGAGGGCGCGTCCGGCAACAACTTGCGCGACGTAACCGTCGACTTTCCCTTGGGAACGTTTACCTGCGTCACCGGCGTCTCGGGGGACGAGAAATCAAAACTGAACCTCGAAACACTGTTCAAAACCGCGTCGATGAACCTGAACGGTGCGCGGCAGACGCCCGCGCCCTGCGAGACGATCAAGGGGCTAGAACATCTGGACAAGGTGATCGACATTGACCAGCGCCCGATTGGCCGCACGCCACGGTCCAATCCCGCGACATATACGGGTGCGTTCACGCCCATTCGTGACT
>CALCPC010000083.1 GCA_937900975.1 uncultured Paracoccaceae bacterium | reverse complement strand
CCGCCGGGCGGCGCCCCCCTCCTGATCGTCGCCCCCCGCCGCCCTATAGGCCGGGCGCGGCGCGGCGCGCGCATCCCGCGACATTGGCGCCAGGCTTTCCTGCTTCCACATGGCAATCAGGTTCAAAACCAGCGTCATCACCGCCGAACCCTGCACCACCTGGATCAAGCGCAGTTTCGAGAAATCGGCGAGTAGCCAGCCGAAGATCAGCGCGCTGACCCCCATCCCAACCAAAAACATCACGTAAAGCAGCGCGACGGCCCGCGGCCGGGTCTCATCGCTGGCCTGGTCCGAGGCCAGCGCCAGACCCGCCGTCTGTGTCATGTGCAGCCCAAGGCCCGTCATCACAAAGGCGACGCCGGCCATGGCCTCCCCCGCCCAGCCGGGCCCCCAGGTCTGATCGCCAGAGAGCAAAAGCAGCGCGAAAGGCATGATCGCCAGGCCGCCGAATTGGTAGAGCGAGCCAAACCAGATATAGGGCATCCGCTTCCAGCCGATGGCCGATTTATGGGTGTCGGAGCGAAAGCCAAGCAGGGGGCGGAACGGCGCGACCAGCACCGGCAGCGCGATCATCATCGCAACCAGCATCGCTGCGACGTTCAGCTCCACGATCATCACGCGGTTCAACGTGCCGAGCAGCATCACGCTCGCCATCCCAACCGAGACCTGGAACAGCGACAGCCGCAAAAGCCGCGACAGCGGCAGGCCGTCGCTGCCCGCATCGGCAAAGGGCAGCATCGCCAGCGTGAACTGGGTGAGGGGATGACGCTCCTTCACGCGGCAAGCTCCAGCGCCTGACTGATGTAGAAACCGCGAGAGATCCGCGCCCGCGACGTCAGGCGCCAGCCCGGCGGCAGGCTTTGGCGCACAGCGGTGTCGAACCGGCGCAGCGCGACAGGCTCAATCGCCGGCGCCCGGTCGCTGCGGGGAAAAAGCTTGCCGACCGTGTGCATCACCGCCAGCGCGGGCGTCCGCGGCGCCACGGTAAACAGCATCGAGCCGTTTGTGCGCGCGGCCAAGGCCGCCAGCGCCGTCATGGCGTCACCCAAGGCATAGTGGATAAGGCTGTCCATCGCCACAACATGATCGAAGCGCCCAAGCTCTGGTGCCAGCATATCGCCCGCGACATATGCGATCCGCCGGGCGAGCGGTGGGGGCGTCGTCTCTTCCGCCATGGCCAGCAGTCGCGGCGAAATGTCGACGGCGACAACATCGGCACCGCGCGCGGCGAGCGCCTGCGCGGCCTGTCCGGCGCCGCAGCCAGCATCGAGAACGCGCCGGCCGGACAGATCCTGCGGCAGATGCGACAAAAGCTCGGCGCGCATCGCGTCGCGCCCCGCCCGGACGGTCTCACGGATGCGGCTGACCGGCGCGTCGGACATCAAACGCTTCCAAGCCTCATTCGCGGTGCCGTCGAAATAGGTTTCAAGCCGCGTCCGCGTCAGGTCGTAACTGTCCATCAGTCGAACCCCAAAAGTTCAAAGATATCACGGTCTTCCATCGGTGCGGGGGCCAGCGGCTCTGTGCCGTTGTAAAGCAGCTCGGCCAGCCGCAGATACTCTGCCTGAACGGCGACCGTCTCTGTATCGTCGCCCATCTCGAACAGCGTGCATTTTTTGAGGCGCGAGCGGCGGATCGCGTCAAGATCCGGCAGATGGGCGAGCCGGTTGAACCCGACGGTGCTGCAATACCGGTCCACCTCATCGGTGTCTTTTGAGCGGTTGGCGACGCAGCCGGCGAGGCGGACGTTGTAGTTCCGGCTCTTGGCCTGGACGGCCGCGATGATCCGGTTCATGGCGTAAATCGAGTCGAAATCGTTCGCCGTCACGATCATTGCCCGGTCGGCGTGTTGCAGCGGTGCTGCGAACCCGCCGCACACCACGTCGCCCAGCACGTCGAAGATCACAATATCGGTGTCTTCCAGCATATGGTGTTGTTTTAAAAGCTTGACGGTCTGCCCCACGACATAGCCGCCGCAGCCGGTGCCGGCGGGCGGACCGCCGGCCTCCACGCATTTCACACCGTTATAGCCCTCATAGACGAAATCCTCGGGGCGCAGCTCCTCGGCGTGGAAGTCCACATCTTTAAGGACGTCGATCACCGTGGGCATCAGCTTTTTGGTCAGCGTGAATGTGCTGTCATGTTTGGGGTCGCAGCCGATTTGCAACACGCGATGGCCGAGTTTCGAGAACGCGACCGAGAGGTTGGAGGAGGTCGTCGATTTGCCGATCCCGCCCTTGCCGTAGACGGCGAAGACCTTTGCGCCCTCGATTTTGATCGACATGTCCTGTTGGACCTGGACCGCCCCTTCGCCGTCCTGGCCCCGCAGAAGCGGCGCGTTGCGATCTAATGGTGCCATGAAGCTCTCCCTCCCGCCGGAGCGGTGTGCCAAAGTGCCGGTGCGGGCTTGCCCGCACCCGCGCGGTCCGCGCGGACTGCGCGATGCGCAGTCGGCACTGCCGCCGCCCCGCGCGCCGATGCTGTTGCTTTGCCGATCATTCCGCAGCCATCCGGTCGGAGCTTATGCCCTCCAACCGGTCCTCAAGATCCTCCGCCCCTTCGCGCAGCGCATCGAGCGTGGCGTCATCGGGCTGCCAATAGTCGCGCTCATGCGCCTCAAGGAGACGGTTTGCAACGCGTGCGGTGGCCGTGGGGTTCAGATCGGCCAAGCGCTGACGCATAGCGTCGTCGAGCACGAAGGTCTCGGTCAGGCGTTGATAGACCCAAGGATCGACCTGGCCTGTCGTTGCCGACCACCCCATTGTGTTGGTGACCTGCGCCTCGATATGGCGGACGCCTTCGTGCCCGTGCTCCAGCATCCCCTCATACCAGCGGGGATTGAGCGCCCGGGTGCGGGTTTCCAGCGCGCCTTGCGCGGTCAGCGTCCGCACGGTTCCGTCGCCGCGGGTCTGATCGCCGATGTAGACCGGCGCCGCGGCGCCGCCCTTGGCGCGGCGGACAGCGCGCCCGATCCCGCCCAACGTGTCGAAATAGTGGTCAACCGTCGTGACGCCCAATTCGACGCTTTCCAAGTTTTGGTAGGCCAGGTCGACCGATCCCAGCATCGCCGCCAAAAGCTTGCGCCGCGGCGCCGATTTGCCGTCGCGGCCATAGGCATGGCCTTTGCGCGTCTCGAACGTCTCGGCCAGCTCGTCCTCTTCGCCCCAGGCACCGCTGTCGATCAGATGGTTGACGTTCGAGCCGTACGCCCCCTCAGCGTTGGAGAACACCCGCAGCGCCGCCGTTTCCAGATCGCACCCCTCCCGCGCGGCAAGCGCCAGCGCGTGGGCGCGGACAGCGTTCTCGGCCTCGGGCTCCTCGGCGGTGGCCGCAAGGTACGCCGCTTCGGCGAGCAGCTTGATCTGCAAGGGCAGAAGGTCGCGGAAGATGCCCGACAGGGTCATGACCACATCGATGCGAGGACGGCCGAGCGTCTCTAAACTCACAAGCTCGGCCCCCGCCAGCCGGCCATAGCTGTCGAACCGCGGCCGCGCGCCCATCAGCGCCAGCGCCTGTGCGATCGGGCCGCCATCGGTCTTGATGTTGTCGGCGCCCCACAAGACCAAGGCGACGCTGCGCGGCAGAGCCCCGCTTTCGGCCCGATGCGTCTCGATCAGCCGCGCGGCCTGGCGCGCGCCGTCGCGCATCGCGAAGGCCGTCGGCATCCGAAAGGGGTCGAAGGCGTGGATGTTGCGCCCGGTCGGCAGGATGGCGCCGCCGGGCACGGGCGGCACGAAATGCCCGCCGAGCGCCGCCAGCAGCGCGGGCGTTTCGGTATCGGTTTGCATCAGCCGGTCAGCGCGGGCCAGCGCCTCGGGCGCGGCCTCGGGCATCTCGGCCATCGCCTCCAAAAGATCGGCCCGTGCGGCCGCCGCCATCGGCCGCCCGACCACATGCAGCCCGGCCGGGATCAAAGCCGCCTCAACCTCCAAAAGCGTGCCGACCAGGGCCTGCGCCCGCGCCACCGGGTCTTCCCAGGGCGGCTCGGCTTCCGAGAGGTCCAGCGTCGCGGCCTCTGCCTGGATCAGCGCCAAAAGATCCGCCGCCTCGCCCGCCCCCGGCGGCAACGCACGCCAACGGTCCAGGCTGGCGTTCAAATCCTGCAAGCCCTTGTAAAGCCCGGCCTTGGTCACCGGCGGCGTCAAATGGCTGACCGTAATGGCGCCAGAGCGTCGCTTGGCCAGCGTCGCCTCTGAGGGGTTGTTGGCCGCATAGAGATAGACGTTCGGCAGATCCCCGATCAGCCGGTCGGGCCAACACTCAGGGCCAAGCCCGGTCTGCTTGCCGGGCATGAACTCAAGCGCGCCGTGCATGCCGAAATGGAGGCAGACATCGGCGCCGAAATCTTCCCGAATATAGCGGTAAAAGGCGCTGAAGGCGTGGGTCGGCGCGAAACCCTTCTCAAACAGCAGCCGCATCGGGTCGCCCTCATACCCAAAGGCGGGCTGGATGCCGACAAAGACGTTGCCGAATTGCCGTCCGAGCACAAAGACCTGAGCGCCGTCGGCCTGGGCGCGGCCGGGCGCGGGGCCCCATTGCGCCTCGATCTCGGCCAGCCAGGGGTCGCGGGCCACGATCTCTTCGGCGGGGATGGCGTGATGGACATGCGCCTCTTGCCCATGCGCCGCGGCGTTGCCCTCCAGCAGCGCTGCGCGCAGCGCATCCACACTGTCGGGCATGTCGATTGCGTAGCCGGCCTTGGCCATCGCGCCGAGCGTGTTGAAAAGACTGTCCATGACGCTGAGATGCGCGGCCGTACCGATGGCGCCGGCATTGGGCGGAAAGCCGTAAAGCACGATGGCCGCGCGCCGGTCGGCGGGGCGCTGTCGGCGCAGATGCGCCAAGTTCAGCACCCGATCCGCCAGCCGCGCCACACGCTCTGGTCCCGCGCGCATCGCACGCGCGCCCGCCTCCGTCCCGCCGCCGCGGCCGCCAAAGACCATGGGGTTCGTCGCGCCGTCGATCTCCGGCAGCGCGATCAGCATCGTCGCTTCAACCGGCGACAGGCCGGAGGTCCCGGCGCGCCATTGTGGCAGGGTCTGAAACTCCAGCGCGTGGGCTGCAACGTAAGGCACATCCAGCGCCGTCAGCACAGCCTCCGCCGCGCCGCTGTCGTTGTAAGCCGGCCCGCCGACCAGGCTGAACCCCGTGAGCGAGACCAAAGCGTCGATTGTTGCCGCGCCGTTCTGGCTGAAAAACGCGTCGATCGCGGGACGGTTGTCGAGCCCCGCGGCAAAGGCCGGGATCACGCGGAGGCCGCGGGCCTCCAACGCGCGGATCACGGCGTCGTAATGGTCGGTATCGCCGGCCAGAACGTAGGAGCGCATCAAAAGCAGCCCGACCGTGCCCGTCACCGGCCCGCCCGGCGACGGCAGATCGGAAGCCCAAGCTCCGATCCGGTCGCGCATATCGGGATGGTAGACGCCGGTTTCGGGGTAGGCGACAGGCTCTGGCACCGGCAGAGCACGCGCCATCGCGGCATGGGGGCCGGTCGCGTAGCGGCTGACCAGATGGCTGACGAGGCCGACAATATTGTCGTCCGACCCCCCCAGCCAATACTGCATCGCGAGGAAATAGGAGCGGAGGTCCTGCGCCTTGCCAGGAATAAACCGCAAAATCCGTGGCAACCGGCGCAGCATCGCCATCTGCTTTGCGCCAGAGGCGCCAGAGGGTTTTTTGGAGCCGCGCAAGCGTTTAAGGAGCGCCATCGCGCCAGAGGCCGGCTGCTGCATGTCAAGCTTGCCAAGCTTGGTGAGCCGCACGATCTCGGCCGCGGCGATGCAACCGACCATCGCGTCGCAATGGGGCCGCCGCGCCTCCAATGCCGGCAGGATCGCGCGAATGTGCTCATCAAGGAACAAAAGCGTCGTGATCACAATGTCGGCGCGTGCAATCGCAGCCTCGCATGCCTCTAGCGCCGCGGGGCTTTCGGCCCATTCCGCCGCTGCATGGACAGAGAGGGTGAGGCCCGGCACGGCCTCTCGCAGCTCCGCCTCGGCGCGGGCGGCGGGGCCGGCGAGGTGACTGTCCAGCGTCACGATGGCGACGCGGATGCCGGGATTTGCGGTTGCGCTATCGAGCATAATGCGCCTTCGCCTCGTACAGCGTCTCAACAGTGATTGCGGCAAGCCCCTGATCTGAGGCGAATTTTTCAGTGTTGCGGCGGGCTTTGCCGCGGACAAAGAAGGGCACCTTGCGAAGCTCGCGCTCTGCCGCGGGCGCCCAAGCGATGGCGTCCGCAGAGGGAGGGTGGCCGGCCTCAAGGGGGGTGGGGCCCCCATCGGCCGGGCGCGCGCCGCCCGCCTCCGGCACCGGTGCGCCTGTGTCGCTCTGGCGGATCTCGGGCCGGGGGGCGGGCGTGTGCCCCGCAAGGTGTGACGGACCGGCGGCGTCGTGGAACTCAAAATCCTCTCGGAACATCGCAAGAAGATGCTCCTCAAGCCCCATGACCAGGGGGTGCACCCACGTGTCGAAGAGGACATTCGCCCCCTCTGCCCCCATTTGTGGCGAGTAACGCGCCGGAAAGTCTTGCACATGCACGGGCGCCGAAATGACGGCGCAGGGGATGCCCAGCCGTTTGGCGATGTGGCGCTCCATCTGCGTGCCGAGGATCAGCTCGGGCTGGGCGGCTTCAATCGCCGCCTCAACCTCAAGGTAATCGTCCGTGATCAGCGGCGTGACGCCATAAGCCTTGGCCGCGCGGCGCACATCGCGCGCAAACTCCCGGTTATAGGCGCCGAGCCCGACAATTTCGAACCCCATCTCGGCCTCGGCAACGCGGGCTGCGGCGACGGCGTGGGTCGCGTCGCCGAAAACGAAGACGCGCTTGCCGGTCAGATAGGTGCTGTCTACGCTGGCGCTCCACCATGGCAGGCGAAGGTGAGAAAGGTCGGCCGCGCATGGCCGGTCCAGGATCTTCTGGACCTCGGCGACAAAGTCATGGGTCGCGCCGACGCCGATGGGGACAGTGCGGGTGTAGGGCTGGTCGAACGTCCGCTCCAGCCAGCGGCAGGCTGCTTCGGCGGTTTCGGGGTAGAGTTGCACGTTGAAGGTTGCAGCGCCCAGCCGCGCGATATCGGCCGGCGTTGCATCCAGCGGCGCGGCGACATTAACCGCGACGCCAAGGCTTTCGAGAAGCCGCCGGATCTCCGTCACGTCGTCGCGGTGGCGAAAGCCGAGCGCGGTGGCGCCGAGAAGGTTGCAACTCGGCGTATCTGTCTTCTGCACCGGTTTGGCCAGCGTGCGCACGATCTGGTAGAAGGTCTCCGCCGCGCCCCAGCTTTCCTTGCGCTGATAGGAAGGGAGTTCGAGCGGGATAACAGGCACCGCGATGCCAAGGCGTTCGGCCAGCCCCGCCGGGTCGTCTTGGATCAACTCAGCCGTGCAGGAGGCGCCGACGATCAGCGCCGCGGGGCGAAACCGCTCCACCGCCGCCTGGCACGTCGCCTTGAAGACATCCGCCGTGTCGGAGCCGAGGTCGCGGGCCTGGAACGTCGTATAGGTGACAGGCGGACGCTGGCCGCGCCGTTCGATCATGGTGAAAAGAAGGTCGGCATATGTGTCGCCCTGGGGCGCATGCAGAACATAGTGCAGATCGCGCATCCCCGTGGCGACACGCATCGCACCGACATGCGGCGGCCCCTCATAGGTCCAAACGCTCAGCTTCATCGACGCGCCTCCACCAGGCCAGTTTCCAGGCGGGACAGGGCG
>CALCPC010000082.1 GCA_937900975.1 uncultured Paracoccaceae bacterium | reverse complement strand
CGGCCAAGCGTCGGTGAGAAATAGCTCGATGTCACATGGCCCAGCGCCTCCGCCTGACCATAGACATTCGTCCCCCCGGTAATCGCATGGGCGCCATCGGGCAGCACAACCCGGGCATCCTCGGTCAGCAACCCGACAAGTAGCTTGCGATCAGGGTCAGTCAGATGCGGCAAGGCCATCGCCCGCCGCCCAATAAAATCGGCCTTTTTCGACGAGAGCGCCCTACCCAGGTTTAGATCCTGCGGCGTCACCGTGCCGTCGGTCTCGTCCCCGATCATGATAAAGCCTTTTTCGGCGCGCATCACATGCAGCGCCTCGGTCCCATAGGGCATCACCCCAAGGTCGGCGCCCGCGGCCAGACACGCCTCCCAAAACGCCGGGCCCGCGCCGGCAGGGACGGCCACTTCGTAGCTTAGTTCGCCCGAGAACGAGATGCGGAAGACCCGCGCCTGGATCCCGCCAAGCGTCCCCTCTGCCCAGCCCATGAACCGCAGCGCATCGCGGCCCACATCCAGGCCACCGAGCCGTTCCAGAAGAGACCGCGCTTTCGGGCCCACCACGGCGAGCTGGGCAAACTGCTCGGTCAGATTGACCAGGTGGACGTCCAACTCCCACCACTCCGTCTGCAGCCACTCCTCCAACCAACCGTAGACCCGGTCCGCCCCACCGCTGGTCGTGTGGCAGAGAAACGCCTGATCCGACAGCCGGGCCACGACCCCGTCGTCGAACAGAAACCCGCTTTCGGTGCACATCAGGCCATAGCGGCACCGCCCCGGCGAAAGCGAGGACATCTTGTTGGTATAGACCAGATCCAGGAACCGCGCTGCGTCGCGCCCTGCGACCAGGATCTTGCCAAGGGTCGACGCGTCAAGCAGCCCGACATGGGCCCGCGTGTTCAAGATCTCGCGGCGCACGGCGTCCTTCACACGCTCCCCCTCCCGGCAATAGGCGTAGGGCCGACGCCACTCCGCCACCGGCTCCCAATGGGCGCCATGGGCATCGTGCCAGGCATCCATCGGCGTCCGGCGCAACGGCTTGAACAACGCCCCCCGCGCTTCCCCGGCAATCGAGCCAAGCGCGATCGGCGTGAAGGGCGGGCGGAATGTCGTGGTGCCGACCTCTGGGATCGGCTTATCCAGCGCCTCCGCCAAAACCGCGAGACCGTTGATGTTGGACGTTTTTCCCTGATCTGTCGCCATGCCAAGCGTGGTATAGCGCTTGGTGTGCTCGACACTTTCGAAACCTTCTTGGGCCGCAAGCTGGACATCGGCCACTTTCACATCGTTTTGAAAATCCAGAAAAGCTTTCGCCCTCAGCGCCTTACCGGCCTTGGCTGGCACGATCCATTGCGCCAGAATTGCGCTTTCTTCCGGTGCCACCCCCTCCGTGACAGCCACTGCCGCACCGGTCGCGCGCCCTGCTGCCGCGGCTGCGTCGGCCAAGGCGGCGTTCAGCGTCAGGGCGCCGTTGGCCGCGCCTGCGGGATGGACAAAGGGCCGCCCGTCCGCGCCGACGGGCGGGCGCGCCGGATCAGGGCGGAACATCGCGCCGCCCGCGTCCCAAGACAGCTTGCCACCGACTTGCGACCAAAGATGCACCGCCGGCGACCAGCCGCCCGACATCGCGACGCCGTCACACGCGATCCGCTCCAGCACGCGCCCGGATCCATCGGCGCGGCAGGCCTCGACCGCCGCGACACCGCCGCCCCGCTGCAAAACCCGCGCGATCCCCGTCCCCGCCTCCACCCGAAGTCCCGCCGCCCGCGCCGCTTCGGGCAGTGCGCCGGCCGCGACCGGCCGCAGGTCCAGCACCGCTGGCACCGAAAGCCCCGCGCCCTTCAGCGCCAAGGCGGTCCGGTAAGCGTCGTCATTATTGGTCACCAGCACCGTCCGCTCTGCCGGTGCGACACCGTAAAGATCGACGTAATCCCGCATCGCCGCCGCCAGCATCACGCCCGGCGCATCGTTGCCGGCAAAGCTTAGCGGTCGCTCGAACGCACCGGTCGCCGTGATGATCTGCCCGGCTCTGATCCGCCACAACCGATGCCGCAGCGGGCCCGTCAGTCGTTCTTCCGCCAGGACATAGCCATGGTCGTAAAGGCCCGCGCCCGTGGTCAGGGGACGCAACGACACACCAGCGTCCCGCAGCCCGGCGCCGGTCCGCTCGACCCAGACCTCGGGCGCGAGACCGTCGATCCGCTCCCCCTCCGTCGGGGCGCGGCCCCCGAAGACCGGCGCTTGCTCCATCAACAGAACGCGTTTGCCCGCGGCCACGGCGGCGCGCGCCGCCGTCAACCCCGCAACACCGCCGCCCACGACCAAAACATCCGTGTAGGCATAGAAATACTCATAGCGCTGCGCATCCGGGGTCGTTGGCGCCTGGCCAAGCCCAGCGGCCTGCCGGATGACCGGCTCAAAAAGGTGCTTCCAGGCCGCGCGCGGATGGATGAAGGTTTTGTAATAGAACCCCGCCGGGAAAAACCGCGCCAGACCCGCGTTTATCGCGCCAACATCAAATTCCAGGCTCGGCCAATGGTTTTGCGACTGCGCTTGAAGCCCCGGCACCAAGGGCGTGACCGTGGCCCTTTGGTTGGGCTCAAAGACCGCGCCTTCGCCCAGTCCCATCAGCGCATTCGGCTCCTCCACGCCGCTCGCCAGAACGCCGCGCTTGCGATGATACTTAAAGGACCGCCCGAAAACCGTCTGCCCCGCCGCCAGAAGGGCAGAGGCCAACGTGTCGCCAGCGAACCCCGACACCGCGCGCCCGTTAAAGGTGAAGGGCACGGCGCAATCGCGCTGGATCCGCCGCCCGCCGGTTGCCAAGCGCCGGCTCATGGCGCGGGCTCCCACCCCGGGCGGCGCGCCTGTACGATCTTGACCACATCCTCCGGCACACCGGTGGTCTGGGCGGGATAGGTCGCGAACACCTCCAGCGTTTCGGTACAGCGCACGGCATGAAACCACTTGCCGCAGCCATAGGCGTGGCGCCACCGCTCCACATGAACGCCGCGCGGGTTCTTTCGGGTGAAAAGATAATCGCGAAAGGCCGCATCCGATGCGTCAGGGCCCGCGCGGGCCACATGCGCCTCACCGCCTGGATGAAATTCCGTCTCTTCTCCGACAACGCCGCAATACGGACATTCAAGAAGCAGCATGTGTTACCTCCAGCACGGACAGACCCTGCCCGAAAACCGAACCATTTCAATCCTTCGCACCAATCCGCTTATGACATGGGTGCGCCAATTAACCCTTTGGTAACCATCCCGCGCCGTGGTATCGATGTCACACTGTGGTGGCAGGTAAACGAGTTTTAACGTTATGAGGAAACAAACATGGCCGATATGGCAGAAGGCATTATCGCCGATGTGACGGCGATCAGTGCGATCAGCAAAGACTTCATCGCCGAATTTTTTTATGCGCCGATTGGGATAGAGCCGACGCCGCTCCTGATCAACGCCACGCTTCTGGCGCTTGTCTTTTTGGCGAGCTTTTTGGTCTACCGCCTTGTCAAACCAGCGCCGCGGAAACGGTATCGCGCGCGCACCAGCTACGATTACGGGCGCAACAGCTAAGGGGTTGGAAGACGGTG
>CALCPC010000081.1 GCA_937900975.1 uncultured Paracoccaceae bacterium | reverse complement strand
CTGCGACGGCTGAGTAGGGTTTTGGCCGGGGTTGGACCAACCAGCCCCGGCCCCAAAGACGCCGCTCGGGCAGCCGGGCGTCGGATGCGCGACAGCGCATCATCCCGGGGAGCAATCCCCAACGTCCAAGACGGTGGGCGCCAAGCCTTTGGTTTGGCTTAATCTCCTGCCTGAGACGGGGAGCGATCGGGACTGTGCACATCTTTGTGCGCGATCTTGGCGGGACCCGTAGAACGGACCCGAAGCGGCGGGCAACCGCCAAATGAGAGCCGGGGGGGCACCACCCCCCATAAACTTGGAGCAAAACTGTGGACAGAGCCCAAAAGGAGCATGTGGTCGCTGAGTTGACCCAGATCTTCACGGACTCTGGTGCCGTCGTGGTCTCGCACTATGCCGGTCTTACGGTTGCTGAAATGACGGCGTTCCGCGCCTCGGTCCGAGGGGCCGGAGGTCAGGTGCGCGTTGCCAAGAACAGGCTTGCCAAGATCGCCCTCCAGGGTCTGCCGAGCGAAGGGCTCAGCACGATCCTAACGGGCATGACCGTCCTGGCCTATTCCGAGGATCCGGTCTCTGTCGCGAAAGCGGTGGAGGACTTTGCCAAAGAGAATTCGAAACTCGAAATTCTCGGCGGCGTGCTCGGCGCCCAGGTGATCGATCGTGAGGGTGTGACCGCTGTGTCCAAAATGCCCTCGCGCGAGGAGGTCATCGCGTCCATCGCCGGTTGTCTCGGGGCGCCCGCCTCGAACATCGCCGGCGCCCTGGCCGCGCCTGCATCCGATATGGCTGGTGCGATTGCCGCACCTGCCGGTCAGATCGCGGGGATCCTGGCAACCCTGGAGGCGCGCGAAGCGGCGTGACGGGCAAGACAGCAATCAAGGATCGGTGCCCGTGCGCGCACGCGGCTCCGGAAGCACAGACACCCTGATACGGAACTGGAACAATGGCTGATATCGAAAAACTCGCGGAAGAAATCGTTGGTCTGACGCTGCTGGAGGCAACCCAGCTGAAGGACCTTCTGAAGGACAAATACGGGATTGAGCCCGCAGCAGGCGGCGGTGCCGTGATGATGGCGGGCCCCGCAGCCGGTGGCGGCGACGCAGCCCCGGCCGAGGAAGAGAAGACCGAATTCGACGTCATCCTTCTGGAAGCTGGCGCCAAAAAGATCAACGTGATCAAAGAGGTGCGCGCAATCACCGGTCTTGGCCTGAAAGAAGCCAAAGACCTGGTTGAGGCCGGCGGCAAAGCGGTCAAAGAGGCGGCGACCAAGGATGAAGCCGAAGAGATCAAGAAAAAGCTCGAAGAGGCCGGTGCCAAGGTCGAGCTTAAGTGAGTGGTAAGGTGGTTCCATTTGGCGCCACCTGACCTAAGTAATAAAAGCTGGATCCGTCTTTTGGCGGGTCCAGCCTTTTGCGTCTTTTCCGGGGCTCGGGTATGAGCCCCGCAAAAGGAGCAAACGGTCGGGCGCGGAATTAGGGCCATTCCGCAGGCATAGACCGAAGCCCTTGGCAAGTTGCGCACATCTGGCGGCCCCGGCCGGATGCGCGCGCCGAGCAAGCGAGGACCGCATCTGTATGGCACAGACCCATTCCGGCCAGAAACGTATTCGTAAATTTTATGGCAAGATCCGCGAAGTGGCGGACATGCCGAACCTGATCGAGGTTCAGAAAAGCTCTTACGACCTCTTTCTCAATTCCGGCGACCAGCCCGAGCCTATGGACGGCGAGGGGATCATGGGCGTTTTCCAGTCCGTGTTTCCGGTCAAAGATTTCAACGAAACCAGCGTTCTTGAGTTCGTGAAGTATGAGCTTGAGGCCCCGAAATACGATGTTGAGGAATGCCAGCAACGCGACATGACCTATGCGGCGCCTTTGAAGGTGACGCTGCGGCTGATCGTGTTTGAGGTTGACGAAGACACCGGCGCCAAATCGGTGAAGGACATCAAGGAACAGGACGTGTTCATGGGCGACATGCCGCTCATGACCAAAAACGGCACGTTCATCGTCAACGGCACCGAACGCGTGATCGTCAGCCAAATGCACCGCAGCCCGGGCGTGTTTTTCGACCACGACCGCGGCAAGACCCATTCGTCTGGCAAGCGCTCTACGCCCTTGGGCTGGATCAGGAAGGGATCATGAAGGCCTATTACGACACGGTCAGCTTCAAAAAGCACGCCAAAGGGTGGGAGACGAAGTTCTTTCCCGACCGGATCCGCGGCACGAAACCGGTCTACGACATCGTCGATGCGGCCACGGGCGAGGAGATTGCGGAGGCCGGCTAGAAGGTGCCCCCGCGCACGGTCAAGCAGCTCCTCGATTCGGGCGATATCACCGATATAGTCGTGC
>CALCPC010000080.1 GCA_937900975.1 uncultured Paracoccaceae bacterium | reverse complement strand
GCTGATCTTGAGACAGCGATTTCTGATCCAATGTGAACGGAAATTGCTCTAAAGCTGACCGCGGGATCCGGCCCGCCTGTATGGACATTCGGGAAGCTTCGTTGCAGTGCACCGGAAGCCCCCGACCCTGTCCGCACAGAAGTGTAGGCGAGGGGACTTTGGTTATCGCCGGTAGTCGAGAAATCGGGTGTTCGTCACAGCCTCGACCACACCGCCGTTCTCGATCACCAGAAAACTCTGCCTGAAGCCCTCGGTGACCAGCACGCCCCCCGATCCTAGGCGCCGTTGGACTGGCTCGGAATGCCGGCGTCGGTTGTCTCGCAGGTCAATGTGATCATGCCGAAGCCTTTCAAGGATTGGCCGAAAGCGCTCCACGCTGTGCCCGGCGTCAAACCGGCCCTTAGGCCTCTGGCACCAGGATCTCGCGCTTGCCGACGGAGTTTGAGGCGCCGACGACGCCGTTCTCTTCCATCTGCTCGACCAGACGCGCGGCTTTGTTATAGCCGATGGCGAGTTTGCGCTGGATATAGGAGGTGGAGCATTTCCGGTCCCGCGCGACAATGGCTACGGCGGCGTCGTAAAGCGCGTCTTCGGACCCTGTGTTGCCGCCAAGGCCCAACACTTGGTCGATCTCGGAACTTGCGGCGTCGTCGGGTCCGTCGACCACCCCCGAAACGTAGTCGGGGCTGCCTTGGAGTTTGAGGTGGCTGACAACCTCCTCCACCTCCTCATCCGACACGAAGGGGCCGTGGACGCGGGTGATGCGCCCGCCGCCGGCCATGTAAAGCATGTCGCCCATGCCAAGGAGCTGTTCTGCCCCCATTTCGCCCAGGATCGTGCGGCTGTCGACCTTGGAGGTCACTTGAAAACTGATCCGGGTGGGGAAGTTGGCCTTAATGGTGCCGGTGATCACGTCAACGGAGGGGCGTTGCGTGGCCATGATGAGGTGAATGCCGGAGGCGCGGGCCATCTGCGCCAACCGCTGGATGCAGGCCTCGATCTCTTTGCCCGCGACCATCATCAGATCGGCCATCTCGTCGACGATGACAACGATGTAAGGCAGCGCCTCGGGCGCGTATTCTTCGGTCTCAAAAACAGGTTCGCCCGTAGCGTCGTCAAAGCCGGTTTGGACCGTGCGGGTGAACGCCTCGCCCTTTGCCAGCGCTTGGGCCACGCGGGCGTTGTAGCCGTCGATGTTTCGCACGCCCATTTTCGACATCTTGCGATAGCGCTCCTCCATCTCGGCTACAGTCCACTTCAACGCCACAACGGCCTTCTTTGGGTCGGTGACGACGGGGCTCAGGAGGTGCGGAATGCCGTCGTAAACGCTTAGCTCCAGCATTTTCGGGTCGATCATGATCAGCCGGCATTCCTCGGGCCGCAGCTTGTAAAGCAGGCTGAGGATCATCGTGTTGATGGCCACCGACTTACCCGAGCCGGTGGTGCCCGCGATCAGCAGATGCGGCATCCGGGCAAGGTTGGCCACCACAGGCTCCCCCCCGATGTCTTTGCCGAGCGCCAGTGGCAGCGCATGGCGGCTGTCGCCATAGTCGCGGGCGCTCAGGATCTCGCGCAGGATAACCTTTTCGCGAAAATCGTTGGGCAATTCGATCCCGATGACAGAGCGGCCCGGGATCGTGGAAATCCGCGCAGCCAGCGCCGACATCGACCGCGCCACATCGTCGGCAAGGTTGATCACGCGGCTTGCCTTGACGCCGGCCGCGGGCTCCAGCTCATACATCGTGACCACCGGGCCGGGACGCACCGCGATGATGTCGCCCTTGACGCCATAATCGTCGAGCACGGTCTCCAGCATGCGTGCGTTTTCTTCCAACGCGTCGTCGGCCAGCGGGCCGCGGGTGACATCGGCGGGGTTCGCCAAGAGCGACAGCGGCGGGTGTTGGTAGGCGAGGGGTTCGGCCTCGTCGAGCGCGAGGCGGGGCTGTTCCTCCTCCAGCGCGCGGGCGCTTTTCGGGGTGGACCGGCGTTCGGGGTGACGCACGCGCGGTTCAACCCGGGCGGCGGGTTCCGGCCTTGCGGGGGGCAGCGGATCGTCGCGGCGCACGCCGTCAAGACGTGGCA
>CALCPC010000079.1 GCA_937900975.1 uncultured Paracoccaceae bacterium | reverse complement strand
CCCCGCCCGGCGTCTACTCGCTTACCGCCGGCACGGCCTCGCCTGCGGCCGCGGCCCCGGCCGAGGCGAGCGGGCAGGGCGTCGGATTTTTGACCGAAGACCGCAAGGTCGAAGGGATCGTGCCCGACATGTCGGTGCGCGAAAACATGACCATGGCGATCCTGCCCCGCCTGACCCGGGCCGGACAGATCGACCGCGCCCGCGAACGCGAGATCGTGGCGCATTTCATCGATGCGCTGCAAATCAAGACCTCAGGCATGGAGCAGCCAATCCGGGAGCTTTCGGGCGGCAACCAGCAAAAGGTGCTTTTGGCCCGATGGCTGGCGCTTGATCCCAAGATCTTGATCCTTGATGAGCCGACGCGGGGTGTCGATGTCGGCGCGAAACGCGAGATCCAGGCGATCATTCGCGACAGCGTCGCCAAGGGTGTCGGCGTGGTTCTGATCAGCTCAGAATTTGAGGAGCTGGTGGAAGGCGCCGACCGTATCATCGTGCTGAACGAGGGCCGCATTATAGCCGAGCTTCATAACCCCGGCATCACCGAAGACAGGCTGGTCCGCGCACTGGCCGAAACCACAGGAGATGCTGCATGAGCGCCGAGGACACGACCGGCGCGCCGCTCGGCCCGCGTCCGCAAATCGATATGCTCCGCCTTCTGCGCCAGAACGGCGGCCTGGTGGCGCTGGCGGTGATCCTGCTGTTCAACATCGCGGTGACGCCGAATTTCCTGCAGATGCAGACGCTTTTTGTGATCATCAGCCAGGTCGCCACCATTGCGATTGTTGCCATGGGCATGACGATGGTGATCGCGACCGGGGGGATCGATCTTTCGGTCGGGGCGATCATGGCGCTGGCCGGCGCATTGGCGCCGCTGATCTTTTTGTCGGAATTTGGCCAGGCCTATCCGGTGTTGGGACTGAGCGCGGCCTTCTCGCTGCCGCTGGGCGCGGCGCGTTTGTGCGGGGCCTTCAACGGGGCGCTTGTCGCGATCTTTCGGGTGCAGTCGATCATCGCAACTCTGATCCTGTTTATCTCTGGCCGCGGCATTGCGCAGGTGCTGACCAACGGCAACCTGCAAACCTTCTCGAACCCCGCGTTCAGCTATCTTGGGACCGGCAAGATCCTTGGCCTTCCGTTTCAGGGCTGGCTGACGCTTGGCATCGCCATCCTCTTGTCGCTGTTGGTCACACGCACGGTCTTTGGCCGCTATGTCCTGGCTGTCGGCGGCAATGAGCGGGCGGCGGAGCTTTCCGGGGTGCCGGTCAAGCGGGTGAAGTTCGGCGTCTATATGATCGCAGCTTTCCTGTCGGGCATCGCCGGGATGATCGTGGTCGCGATCAATTCCGCCTCCGACGCCGCGCGCAACGGCAATTTGATGGAGCTTGACGCCATCGCGGCGGCGGTTGTCGGCGGCGCGCTGTTGCAGGGGGGGCGGGCGCCGATCTTTGGTGCGATCCTCGGCGCCATCATCATCCAGCTTGTCAAATACACGCTGCTTGCCAATGGGGTCGAGGACGAAGTGGCGCTGATCGCCAAGGCCGTCATCATCGTCGGCGCCGTTTACCTCCAGCAAGCGCGGAAGGAATAGCCATGGACGCCTATACCGTCGACCTGCGCCGCACGATTTCTAAAAATCCGCAATCGATTGCGGTTTGGGTCGCGCTGTTCGCCCTGATCGTGTTTGGCCTTCTGCGCTATGAGAATTTTAGCGGCGCCTACAACATCACCTCGTTTCTGAACTACAACTCGATGTTTATCGTCATCGCCGTGGGGATGTGTTTTGTCATTTTGACCGGGGGGATTGACCTGTCGGTGGGGTCCGTCGCGGCGTTCACCTCGGTCATTGCGGCCTATCTTTCGCCCTATGGGCTTGAGGTTGCGCTGCCGCTTGCTGTGCTGGCCGGGATCGGGTTCGGCGCGATCAACGCCGTTTGCATCATCCTGCTGCGCATCCCGCCCTTTATCGCCACGCTGGCCACGATGTTGGGGGCAAAAGGCGGCGCGCTGGTGATCTCTGGCGCATCGACGATCTCGGTCGATTGGGGATCGAACTTCACCAAAATGGGAATGGAAAAGGCGATGGGCGTGCTGCCCTGGTCCATCGTTTTGGTGATGGCGGTGAATATTGCGCTTTGGGTGGTGATGGAACACACACCGCTTGGCCGCACGGTGCTGGCCATCGGCGGAGGGGAGGACGCATCGACGCTGATGGGATTGAAGGTCGCGCGGGCGACGGCCTTTGTCTATTTGGTGTCGGGGGGATGCGCGGGGCTTGCCGGGGTGATCCTGGCGTCGGGCTTTGGCGCAGGCCAGCCGTTGGAAGGCATCGGGTGGGAGCTTTCGGCAATCGCCTCGGTCGTTGTGGGGGGCACGCTTTTGACGGGGGGGCTTGGCTCTGTCCCCGCGACGGTGGCGGGGGCGCTGCTTCTTGGGCTGGTGTTCAACCTTCTGAATTTTGAGAACGGGCGCGGCACGATCAGTTTCAGCGCCGATTGGCAAATGGTGGACCGGGGCGCTTTCCTGTTCGCCGTCATCTTGTTCCAAACCCGGTTTAGCGCCGGGGCCAAATTGGGCGTCAGGTCATGACCAGCAAGATCCGCACTGTCCAAACACGCCTTTACCACATCCCGCTTGAGGAGGTGCTGGTCGACGCAAAGCATGGCGATCACACGCATTTTGAGCTGATCACCGCCACCGTAACGCTAGAGGACGGGGCGGTGGGCACGGGCTATACTTACACCGGCGGCAAGGGCGGGTTTGCCATCAAGGCAATGATCGACCACGATCTCGCGCCGTTTCTAGAGGGCCAGGACGGCGATGCTGTCGAGGCACTTTACGATGCGATGCAGTGGCATGTCCATTACGTCGCGCGCGGCGGCATCGCGTCCTTTGCCATCTCGGCCGTCGACATCGCGCTGTGGGATCTGCGCGGCAAACGGGCTGGGCAGGCGCTTTGGCAGATGGCGGGCGGTGCGGGGCGGCGGTGTCGGGCCTATCGCGGCGGCAGCGACCTCGGATACGAGCTGCCAAAGCTGCTCGGCGATCGCGGCGCCGATCCCACTCGATGCGCCGGTGATGCAGACCGTTCGGCCGTCGATGCTGCGAGTCATGGGGTTCTCCTCAGTGTGTCGGTGTCATCCGATCGTGACCTGTCGTGACGCCTGCGGACGAACCGAGTTCAGCCCAACGCAGCCGTCGCTGCTCGTCGCAGCGACCATGCGACGACGATGCCGATCACTCCGAAGACCAACAGTTGGAGTCCCGAGATCCAGGCGAGCACCGCCAGCGTCGGCGTCGGCCACGACACCACGACGAGCCCGGCTGCGAGCGACACCACCCCCCGGAGGACCCGGAGCATCCGGTGGTCGCCGTGTCGATCACCGCGCGCGTCGCTCCTGTCGCTCACGCCGCCGATGATCCAGACGCTCCCG
>CALCPC010000078.1 GCA_937900975.1 uncultured Paracoccaceae bacterium | reverse complement strand
CGACCTTGGCCCGCTTGGCACAGTGACGGTGGGGCTGCGCGGGTCGTCGCGCGCGATGCAGGGCGCGCGCGGGTGTGGGGGGCGCATCGGCTTTACCCGCGCGCTGGCCCATCCCCAACGCCACGGTGTGGTGTTCGAAGGGCGCTGGACGCTGAACCAACAGCGGGTTGGCCGGTTTGATCAGCCGGTCCTGTCGTTTCCCCGGGCGCAGGGCGTCGCGGTCGGTGTTGGGCTAAGCTGCGACGGGCGCATTCTTTTTGGCGCCAATGTCGGCGCCGCCCCCCTGCCGCTGCCCGGCGCGGTGTCTTACCGGCGCGGCGCGGAGGAGGTTGAGCATGTCTTCACCTTCCGCGCGGGTCCGGGGAACATCATCGGCTCCGACCCCCTGGACCGCCCGATCCTGGATGAGATGGCCGCGGCAGAGCGCGTGACCGTGACGTTCAACGCCGATTTTGCCCCCGGCGCGGATTTTGACGCGATCTATGCGCAAACGCTGACGACGACGGGCCTGGCCGAGGGGCTCGACGCCCTGACCTGCCCGCCGCCGCCAACCCTGTCGCCAGAGGCGCAGGTCGATCTGACGGCGTCCGGCGGCGTTTGGGTGCCGCTGGACATGGCGCAGCCCAACGGCAGCGCCACGCCGGTCCCGGCGGCGGCGTTTGAGGGCGACGCCCGGCCGGGGCTTTTGATGTATTGCGGCCCGGCGCCGTTCTTTTTCTCAAACGAACTGTTCGAGACGTCCGATCCCTACCACTTCCGTTTTGAGGTTGACGGCGATGCCGCCTCGGCGGTCGAGGCGGAGTTTTTGGTCTATCGCGCGCTCCGCCATGCCAATTGGCAGCAAACCGACCCGCTGGCGCCCCGGATGCTGACCGGTCAGACGCTGCGTGTCACGATGCTGCAAAACCCCGAGATCGACGTGCTTTACCCGCTTGCCGGCTTGGGCGCGGCGCTGGCGGCGGCCGGGTGCCCGCGCTAGCCTTGGGTCCTTTTAAAGCGCCGGCGCGCGTCTTACACGCGCCCCGCCCGGTACAGAAGCGCCGAAATCGCCGTAGAGGCGATGCGGGTGCGGCGGTCGTCGGCCCG
>CALCPC010000077.1 GCA_937900975.1 uncultured Paracoccaceae bacterium | reverse complement strand
CGCCGTGAAGGAACCGTCGACAATGTAGCTTTCCAGCTTGATCATAATGACGCCGTTGGTCGCAAACCCGCCCATCGCCTTGTAAAGCGCGGCGGGAAGGTTGCGGACGCGAAAAATAAAGGCCGTCATCACGCCCGCGCGCGGTGTAACCCGCGCCGTTTCTGCGGCCATGATCAGAAACCGCGTCCGGTTGGTGCCTGTGTCCTCGATATGCTCGGCCAACACGTCCAACCCATAAAGCTCCGCAGCCAAGGGCGAGGCCAGCGCCGCCAGCGACGCATCGCCCGTGTCGCGCACATGACGCGCGGCGCCGGCGGTATCGGTCCCTGTCACCCGCTCAATGTCATGCGCCTTCAGATACTCTCGGCATTGGCCCAACAAAACGGTGTGCGAAATCGCCCGCCTGACGCCCGCCAGCGTCGCGCCCGGCACGCCGAGCAGATTGATGTGGACGCGGACGAAATGCTCGCCAACGATTTGAAGACCGGACTCTGGCAACAGTTGATGCACATCCGCCACACGCCCATAGGTGGAGTTCTCCACCGGGATCATCGCAAAGTCCGCGGCCCCGCTGCGCGCAAGCTCAACGGCGCCCTCGAAGGTCTGCGCCGACACCGGCTCCAACTGGGGACAGGCCTCCAAACAGGCTTGGTGGGAATATGCCCCCAATTCGCCTTGAAATGAGATTTTTCCGGTCACCCCAACCCCCCGTTTTGGCATTTCGTCGCGCCTTCTACACCTTGCGTCCAGGGCTTGGAACCAGATACATACCGTCACAGGACCCTTACAGCGACCTTGACGTCAGGATGGACCGTTCGCGATGGACACACTGGAAATCACCAAATTCGTGGCGGGGGCGTGCGGCGCCCTTTTGATCTTTCTTTTGGTGCAAACCGCCGCGCACACGGTGCTCCATCCCAGCGCGGGCCATGGCGACGACCACCACATGGCGTATGTGATCGAGGTGCCCGAGGACGCCCCGGCAGAGGAGGCTGTTGAGGTCGCCGAAGTCGATTTCGAGACGCTTCTCGCCTCCGCCGACGCCAGCGCGGGGGAGCGTCTTTTTCGCGCCTGTGCCGCCTGCCACAAGCTAGAGCCGGGCGCAAACGGGGTCGGACCCTACCTGCACGGCGTGGTCGGGCGTGATATCGGGGCGGCCAGCGAATACGCTTATTCCGAGGCGCTTGCCGGGATGGACACCGCCTGGACCCCGGAAAATCTGAGCGGATTTTTGGAGGCGCCGTCCGACTGGGCGCCAGGGACCAAAATGGCCTATCGCGGCATGTCGAAGGCCGAAGATCGGGCCAATTTGATCGTCTATCTCGACGAAACCGACGACTGATCACGCGAAGCTTAACGGGCTTGCGCTTTACCTCCCCCGTTTCTGCCTTAGAGTTTGCGTCACAAACATCCGTCGGAGGTTGGGAATGGACGTCTTGCAGCGCATGCTCCTTACGGGGGCGATCCTCGTCGCAGGCCTCGCACCAGATCAGGGGCGGGCCGATGGGCACACCATCGTATCGCACGGGATTTCTGCCTTTGGCGATCTCAAATACGGGCCGGATTTCCCGCATTTCGACTATGTCAACCCGGACGCGCCGAAGGGTGGCACGTTCTCAAGTTGGGGCTTCGGCACCTTCGACAACCTCAATCCCTACATCCTAAAGGGTCAGCCGCCGGTCCTGGCGACGATCTTTTTTGAAAGCTTGATGGTGCGGTCGGCCGATGAGCCCGACGCCGTGTATGGGCTTTTGGCAGAGACCATCGAGTATCCGGAAGACCGCCAATGGGCTATCTTCACCCTCCGCCCCGAGGCCCGGTTCTCGGACGGCACGCCCGTTACCGCCGACGACGTCGTCTTCTCTTATGAAATTCTGCTCAGCGACGGTCTTCCGAACTACAAAGTTACCTTTTCGGATTTTGAAACTGTCGAGGCATTGGACCCCGCGCGGGTGAAATTCACCTTCAAGGAAGGGTCGCGGACCCGCGATCTGCCGATGGTCGCCGCGGCGATCCCTGTGTTCTCTCGCGCTTATTGGGCCGACCGGGACTTTGCCGAGACGACGCTGGAACAGCCGCTTGGCGCAGCGCCCTATACGCTGAAATCGGTCGATGTCGGCCGGTCTATCGCGGTGGAACGCAACCCCGATTATTGGGGGTGGGACCTGCCGATAAACCAAGGCCGGCACAATTATGACGCGATGGTTGTGGAGTATTTCGCCGACTACACCGCCGCGTTCGAAGGGTTTAAGGGCGGCGCCTATTACTTCCGGACCGAGTTTTCATCGCTGGTCTGGGGGACGGGCTATACGCAGTTTCCCGCGCTCGACAAAGGGTGGGTGGTCAAGGAATCCCTGCCCGACGGGCGCATTAACGGCGCCCAGGGGTTTTTCTTTAACCTCCGCCGCCCGATCTTCGAAGATCCTCGCGTGCGTGAGGCCATCGGCATGATGTTCAACTTCGAATGGTCCAACGAGACGCTGGTTTACGGCATCTACGCCCGCACCGACAGTTTCTGGGAAAACTCAGGTCTTCAGGCCGAGGCGTTGCCGTCGGAGGCGGAACTTGCGCTTCTTGAACCCTTCCGCGCCGATCTGCTCGAAACCATCTTCACCGAACCCGCCTTCTCGCCCAATGTTAGCCGCGCGCAGCAGCTTGACCGCAGCGCCCGACGCTCTGCCGGTGCGCTTCTCGACGCAGCCGGTTGGACCGTTGGCGATGATGGGATGCGCCGAAACGCCGATGGCGATCTCTTTCTGATTGCGCTGATGAACGACAGCCCCTGTGTTCACCTCATCATCAACCCCTATATCGA
>CALCPC010000076.1 GCA_937900975.1 uncultured Paracoccaceae bacterium | reverse complement strand
GTCGGGGATTTGCCTAGCACTGACGGCGGCGGCGGTCGAAACCAACACGCCGCTTTTGGGTGTCTGTCTTGGCCATCAGACGATCGGCCAGGCCTGCGGGGGGCGCGTGGTGCGGCATTCGGCGATTGTGCATGGCAAGACCGCCGAGATCGCACATCGCGGGACGGGCGTCTTTGCGGGATTGCCGAACCCGCTTCGGGCGACGCGGTATCACTCGCTTGTCGTGTCGGCTGAGGATGTGCCGGAGGTGCTAGAGGTGACGGCAACGCTGTCAGACGGCACCATCATGGGTCTGCAGCACCGCGAAAAACCGCTCCACGGGGTCCAGTTTCACCCGGAGTCCATTGCCTCTGAGGCCGGTCACGCGCTGTTGCGCAACTTTCTCGACACGGTCCCGCTGCCCGCATGAGCGCGGATTTGCGCCCCCTGATCGCGCAGGCCGCGACCCGGCCCTTGAGCCGCGCAGAGGCCCTGACGGCGTTCTCGATCCTGATGGACGGCGCCGCCACGCCCGCGCAGATCGGCGGCTTTCTGATGGCGCTGCGCGTGCGGGGCGAAACGGTGGACGAATACGCCGCCGCGGCAAGCGCGATGCGCGCCCGGGTTCTGCCCGTTGTCGCGCCTCCCGGCGCGATGGACATCGTTGGCACCGGCGGCGACGGCAAGGGGACGCTGAACATTTCCACGGCCACGGCTTTTGTCGTCGCGGGCGCCGGCGTGCCGGTGGCCAAACACGGCAACCGGAACCTATCGTCGAAATCGGGGGCGGCGGACGCGCTCGGCGAGATGGGGATCGAGGTGATGGTTCCGCCCGACGTGGTGGCAGCCGCGCTTCGCGACACGGGGATTTGCTTTATGATGGCGCCGGTGCACCACCCCGCGGTCCGCCATGTCATGCCCGCCCGGCAGGAGCTTGGGACCCGCACGATTTTCAACATTCTTGGCCCCCTGACCAATCCGGCCGGGGTTTTGCGCCAACTGACCGGCGCCTATGATCGCGCGCTTCTCCGCCCCATGGCCGAAACCTTGGCCGCGCTTGGGTCAGAGCGGGCGTGGCTGGTCCATGGTGGCGATGGCACCGACGAAGTGTCGATTGCGGGCGTCAGCTATGCTGCAGTTCTCGATGCGGGTCACGTGACGGAGCGGGAGATCCATCCCGAGGATGCGGGCCTGCCCGAGCATCCTTTCGCGGCGCTGAAGGGCGGCACGCCGCGCGAAAACGCCGATGCGTTCCGCGCGCTTTTGGACGGCGCACAGTCGGCCTATCGCGACGCCGTCCTGCTGAACGCCGCCGTGGCGTTGGTGATCGCGGACCGGGCAACCGACCTTAAAACCGGTGTGGCCCTTGCGGGCGAAAGCATCGACAGCGGTGCGGCCCGTGCGAAGGTTGAGGCGCTGGCCGCGGCGACCAGTGGCAAGGGACGGCGCCCGTGATCGCCCATGTTCTCGCACCGCCGCCTGGGTCGCGCCGGCGCGCCACGCCGTTCTGCACCATCGACATGCGGGCCCTGCCCCCAAATGGCGCGGCAAACCGTCCGTCCCGCGGGGGGTTCTGGCCGCCTGCCGCGCAGGGGCATGTTGATTTCAACTGCGGAAACCGTGACCCGATGGGCATCCGAAAGAGGGCGACACGCGTCACAGGGCTGTCCTCGGGGATGCGCCCTTTCGCGCGGCCAGACCTTGGGTCGCTTACCTGCCAAGGGCTTTGGCCCGTGTTTTTTGCGGGCGTTTGCAGCGCTTTCGGGCGACAAAGCGGGGCTGAACAGCGGCTGCGCGCACGGATGCGGCGGCCCGCCGGGTCGGGGAACAGCGCCGTCACACGCCGCGTGCGCGGCCAAATCAAGCCCCGCGCACAGCTTCCGGGCCCGGGCTCGGAGGGGACGCTCGGCATTGGCGCGCGGCCGGGGTCTGCGTCGCTCGATTTGAGGGGGCTTCGGCCGACGCTGTTTCTTGGGGCTGGCGCCGCCGCTTGGCCGCGCGGCGGCGGTGCAAACTGCCAGCGCCGGGCCCGCGGCTGGGCACGGCGCTTGGGAAGCCAGGATCCGCAGCGTTTCGGCCCTTTGCATCGAAAAGGGACGGCGATTTGAGCAGCAGCATCCTCGACCGGATCAAGGCCTATAAACTCGAAGACATCGCAGCCCGCAAAGCGGCGCGACCGTTGGCAGAGGTGGAGGCCGCGGCGCGCGCCGCACCGGCGCCCAGGCCCTTTGCCGCGGCGCTCGACCGCGCGGCCGCGACCGGCTACGGCCTGATTGCCGAGATCAAAAAGGCGAGCCCCTCCAAGGGCTTGATCCGTGCCGATTTCGACCCCCCGAAGCTCGCCCGCGCCTATGCTGCCGGCGGCGCCGCGTGTCTTAGCGTCTTGACCGATGGGCCAAGCTTTCAAGGTTCCGACGCCTATCTTGAGGCCGTGCGCGGCGCCGTCGATCTGCCGCTTTTGCGCAAGGATTTTCTCTACGACCCCTACCAAGTGGCCGAGGCGCGCGCGCTCGGCGCCGATTGCATCCTGATCATCATGGTCAGCGTTTCGGACGGCGAGGCGTCGGCCCTGGCCGACGCGGCCGCGCATTGGGGCATGGAGGCGCTGGTGGAGGTCCACAATCGGGCGGAGCTTGACCGCGCGCTGGCCCTTTCGACGCCGCTGATCGGGATCAACAACCGCGATCTCAACACGTTCGAGACCACGCTAGAGACCACCCGCAGCCTAGCCCCTCATGTGCCTTCGGGGCGGCAGATTGTGTCGGAATCCGGTCTGGCGACCTCCGACGATCTCGCCGGTCTCGCCACCGCCGGCATCCGCCGGTTTCTTATTGGCGAAACGCTGATGCGCCAAGGCGACGTGACGGCGGCAACGCGCACGATCCTTGCGGACCCCATCCCCGCGCAATCCCCGCGCCGAGAGGGCGCGCGATGAGCCGAAAGCCGATCCAATTTAACGCCTTAGGGGCCGTGCCCTTGGCAGACGCGTCGGGCAAGCCCGCGCGCCTCTGGCGGGCGGCGGAGATCTTTGCCAAGCCAAAGCCAGCACAGCAGTACCCGGCACCGCTTGGGCGCGCTGGGAGCCTTGAACCAACGCTTCTGGGGGCTGAAAGGCCCGCGCCCTTGGCGAAGGTCACGGGCAAGCCCACAGGCCTCCAGCGGGTGCGATCTTCGCTAGAGCCAAGGCCAGCGCACTCGTTCGCAGCGCAGCAGGAGCGCCCGATGATCCTGGAACTTATGCTGTTTGCAGCCAGTAGGGCTGCGCCCGTGTTGGAGTTCTCGGGCAAGCGCGCAGGCTTCTGGTGGGCGGAAGCGCATGCGGTCTCTGCTAAAGCCAAGGCGAGCGCACCCTATCCCGGCGCGGCAGGGGCGCGGTGCGAGCCCGCAACCGATGCTTCTCGCGGCTACGGGGCCGCGCTCTTGTCGGGCGCCTTGGGCAAGCCCGCAGGCCTCCGACGGGCGGCGGAGATCTTTGCCAAACCGAAGCGAGGGCAATCGGGCCCGGCGTCGCTTGGGCGCGCTGGGAGCCCGGAACCGGCGTTTTTTGGGGCCGCGCGCCTTGCGGGCATTTCGGGTAAGCCCGCGCGTATCCGACGGACGGCGGCGGAAGCGGTATTTGCTACACCAAGGCCGGCGCAATCAGTCACGGCGCCACGCACGCGTGCCGTCAGCCAGGAACCGGCGTTTCTCGCCGCCAGCGGGGCCGCGTTGAAGGCTTATGTCTCGGGCAAGCCCGTGCGCCTCGGCCGCGGCGCGGCGCTTGCGGTGGGCGGAGCGGCCATCCCCGCGCAAATCCCGCGATGTGAGGCCCTGCCATGAGCCGGAAACTGACCCATTTTGACGCCGACGGGGCCGCGCATATGGTGGATGTGTCGGCCAAGCCCGCGACGCTTCGGCGGGCTGTGGCAGCGGCGCATGTCGCGATGCAGCCCGAAACGCTGGCCCTGCTGCGCGCGGGTGGCGCGGCCAAAGGCGACGTTCTAGGTGTTGCGCGTTTGGCGGGCATTATGGCGGCGAAGAAAACCGCCGATCTGATCCCGCTTTGCCACCCTCTACCGCTGTCGAAAGTTGCCTTGGACCTGCGCCCTGCCGAGGATCCCCCGCGGGTCGACATCACTGCCACGGTCAGCACAACCGGCCCCACCGGCGTCGAGATGGAGGCTTTGACCGCGGTCAGCGTCGCGGCGCTGACGGTCTACGACATGCTAAAGGCGGTGGATCGCGGCATGGCGGTCGAGCATTTGCGCCTGACGTTCAAAGAGGGCGGCGCCTCGGGACGGTACGAGGCCGGCTGATGCTGAGCGTCGCCGAAGCCCGGGCGCAGGTTCTGGCGCTTTGCCGACCGACGGGAACCGAGACCGTGCCGCTGGACAAGGCCCATGGCCGCGTTCTGGCAGCGCCCGTGGTCGCGGGCCGCGCGCAACCCCCGTTCGCCGCCTCCGCCATGGATGGCTATGCGGTGCGGGGGGCAGAGATGCGCCCCGGCACCACCTTCACTGTCATCGGCACGGCACCCGCAGGCGCGGCCTTTGCCGGAACGGTCGGGCCGGGGGAGGCGGTGCGGATCTTCACCGGCGCGCCGCTGCCAGCGGGCACCGACCGGATCCTGATCCAAGAGGACGCAATCAGGACGGGTGCGCGCATCACGGTCGGCCCGAACCCCGACCCCGCGCCCTATGTCCGGCCAGCGGGCGCGGATTTCCGCGTCGGGGCAACGCTTGCGCCGCCCCGCGTCCTCGGCCCCGGAGACATCGCGCTGGCCGCGGCGATGAACTGCCCCGCGCTTTGCGTGGCGCGCAAACCCGTCGTTGCGCTGATCCCAACGGGCGATGAGCTGGTGATGCCGGGCGGGGCACCGCGGCCCGATCAGATCGTCAGCTCGAACAATTTCGGGCTCGCAGCGCTGTTGCGCGATGCCGGTGCCGAAACACGGCTTTTGCCGATTGCCCGTGACAGCCGCGCGGCGCTGTCGGCTGTGTTGGCGCTGGCCGAGGGCGCGGACGTTATCGTCACACTGGGCGGCGCCTCCGTGGGCGACCACGATCTTGTGCAATCGACGGCCACCGAAGCCGGGCTGGACCTGTCGTTTTACAAGATCGCGATGCGCCCCGGTAAACCGCTGATGGCCGGGCGCCTTGGCGCGCAGGTTCTGATCGGCTTGCCCGGCAACCCCGTTTCGGCGATGGTCTGCGGGCGCCTTTTCATCTGCCCTTTGATCGCCCAGATGACCGGCCTTTGCAGCGACGATCCCACCCGGACCGCGATCCTCTCAGCGCCGCTGCCCGCGAACGGCCCACGCCAACATTTCATGCGCGCCCGTCGCGGCCCCGACGGCACGGTGCGGGCGTTTCAGCGCCAGGACAGCGCCCTTCTCAGCGTGCTGCAGGCGGCCGATTGCCTGGTCGTCCGCCCAGCCTACGCGCCCGCGCTTGGCATCGGTGCCCCGGTCGAGACTCTGGACCTCGCGTGGGGGCGGGGGCCCAACCCCAATATATCGTATGAAGACGTCGACCGCCTTGACACATACCAAGAACAGGACTAGAACGGCAGCGAACGAAACGGGAAAACTTTCCAGAACG
>CALCPC010000075.1 GCA_937900975.1 uncultured Paracoccaceae bacterium | reverse complement strand
TGCCCGGCGCCTTCGATGCCCTCAAACCGCGCGGCGGGGAACCGGGCGTGGATGGCGGCGTGATGCTCTGGCCGGACATACTCTGACGCAGTGCCATAAATCACCGTGACCGGCCCCTCGAACCGGGTTGTGACCTCCGGCCAGCCCAGGATCGCATCGAGATTTGCGTCAAGCGCTTCAAGGTTAAGCCGCCACCGCGCGCCCGCCGGCGAGAAGACCAGGTTTTGGGCCAAAAACGCCCGCACGCCCGCATCCGGGACGGCGGCGGCCAGGGCTTTGTCGGCCAAGCTCCGCCGCGTCACCTGGCCCAAATCAAGACCCCGCATCGCCTCAAGATAGGGGCGCTGGCTATGCGCATAACCAACCGGTGCGATATCGACCACAACAAGCCGCCGCACGGTCTCTGGCCGGGTCAGCGCCAAAAGCATCGCGGCTTTGCCCCCCATCGAGTGCCCCAAAACATCCGCCGTCCCGCCAAGCGTGGCGAGCGTATCGGCCAGGTCGGCGGCCATGGCCGGGTAGTCGTGGGTCGCGTCCCAACCGCTGTCGCCGTGATTGCGCAGATCGACGGCCACAACCTCCCGCGAGGCGCTCAGACGTTTGGCAAGCCCGCTCCAATTGCGCGCGGCCCCAAATAGCCCATGCGCGAGCAGCAGGGGCGGCAGAGCGCCCCGCGTGCCCTGACGGACCGCGTTAAGTTGCATCCCTGCCCTCCCGCTCCGACGGTTTCCAACCCGGGTCGCGGGCGACAAGCTCAACCGTATTCCCCTCGGGGTCCTGGATAAAGACCCCGCGCCACCCGATCCAGGGAAAGACCTCAACCCGCGGCGCCAAACGCCGCGCGGCCAACCACGCCACGGCGGCGTCCTGACGGTCGTATGCGACCGTCAGCGCGAAATGGTGCAGTCTTGTAGGCGCTGCCTGAGAAGGTTCCTCAAACAGGGCCAGCACCGTTGTGTGACCGCCGAACCCGGACGCGATCTTCAAGAACGCGATCCCGTTCACCGCGTCCCGCAGGACCGCCAAGCCGATCACGTCCGTGTAGAAATCCAGCATCGCATCCATGTCGCGGCAGCGCAGCGCGATTTCCCCCAACCCCTGGACGGCGAAGGGCCGCGTCACCACGCCGCCTCATAGATCCCGCGGGCGTCCGCCTCGGTCACGGTCCGGGGGTTGTTGACCAAAAGCCGCGTCTGCTTCATCGCCGCGGAGGCCATATCGCCCAACGCATCGGCCGGGATGCCGACATCGCGCAACCGCGGCGGCAGGCCAAGCCGCGCGGACAAGGCGCCAAGCGCGGCAATAAACGCCTCCGCCGTCTCGGGGGCGCGGCCCCTTGGCAGATCCGGAAACGCGCAAGGGCCAAGCGTGGCATAGGCCTCCGCCGCGGCGCTGAGGTTGAAACGCAGCACCTCCGTCAGGACCAGCGCGTTGGACAGGCCGTGGGGGATGTGAAAGAAACCGCCGATCGTATAGGCCAGCGCATGCACCGCAGCCACCGGTGAATTCGCGAAGGCCTGGCCCGCCAGCATCGCGCCATACAGCATCTCGGCCCGGGCCGTCCGGTGCTGTCCATCGGCAACCGCCGTCTCGATATGCCCCCCCAGTTTCGCCAGCGCTTCCTTGGCCAGCATCCGGCTTAACGGGTTGTTGGCGGGGGAGGTCGAGGTATAGGCCTCGATCGCGTGCACCATCGCATCGATGCCCGTGGCAGCGGTCGCCGGCGCCGGCAACCCAAGCGTCAGATCGGGATCCAACACCGCCCGGCGCGCCAAAAGATGGGATGAGACGACGCCCCGCTTTTCATCGCCCGCGACCGTAATGATGCTGACCGCGGTCACTTCGGATCCCGTCCCCGCCGTGGTCGGCACCTGCACCAGCGGCAGCCCGGGCCCCGAGGCAAGCCCGACACCCCAGCTCGCGGCAAGCTCCTGAGGCCGTCCGAGAAGCAGCGCCGCAAGCTTTGCCACATCCATGGAGGAGCCGCCGCCAAAGCCGATCACACCGGTAGCCTCGGCCGATTTACCCGCCGCGACCGCTGCCGCTAGGGTTCCAAGCGATGGATCGGGCTCCACCGCGTCGAAAACCGTTACAGCGGCCTTTTGGCTGAGGTTAACGATTGCCGGCCGCGTCAGGCCCAGCGCCGTGAGGCCAGGGTCCGTGATCATCAGGATCCGCGGCCCAAGATCGGCGGCCAGATCGGCCTCGGCAAAGCTGCCAAGCCCGGCCCCAAACCGGATATCCCCCGGTGTTCCAAAGCGAAATTCAGTCATTGCCGAACCCTCCCCCGCGCTATTAGAGGCGAGGCCGCGCGCGAAGGGAAG
>CALCPC010000074.1 GCA_937900975.1 uncultured Paracoccaceae bacterium | reverse complement strand
CAGTTTGCCGTGGCCGATCTCGCGGCGGCCGGGGCCCATCATCCGGCCCGCCTCGCCCACCGAATAGGGGGGGAAGTTGTAGTGGAGGAGAAAGTTCGAGCGGCTTTCGCCATGCAGTGCGTCGATGATCTGCTCATCATCGCCGGTGCCCAGCGTTGTGACCACAAGGGCCTGCGTCTCACCCCGGGTGAAAAGCGAGGATCCATGCGTGCGGGGCAGGACGCCAACCTCCGACACAATCGGCCGCACGGTGGTCAGGTCGCGCCCGTCGATCCGCTTGGCGGTCTTAAGAACGTCGCCGCGCACCACGTTGCTTTCAAGCTTTTTGATGGCGGAGCCGAGGGTCTTGTCCTCAAGCTGCTCTTCCGACAGGCCCGCCTTGATTGCGTCGCGCGCTGCCGAAACGGCGGCCGTCCGCTCCTGCTTATCGGTGAGGGCGAACGCGGCGCGCATCGCCTCTTCGCCGACAGTCGAGACTGCGGCATAAAGGTCCGAATAGTCCGGCGCGACGAAATCGAAGGGTTCTTTGGCGGCTTCGCCGGCCATGTCGATGATCATGTCGATGACCGGTTGCATCTGGTCATGGCCGAATTTGACGGCGCCCAGCATCTCGGCCTCGGAGAGCTCATAAGCCTCCGATTCCACCATCATCACGGCGTCCTTGGTGCCTGCGACAACCAGATCGAGCCGCTGCTCGGGGTTTTCGCGCAGCTTGTGCATGTCGTCGACGGCGGGGTTCAGGATGTAGTCGCCATCGACAAATCCGACGCGCGCGCAGCCGATGGGTCCAAGGAAGGGCGCGCCCGACAGCGTCAGCGCGGCGGAGGCGGCGATCATCGCGACCACGTCCGGGTCGTTTTCCAGATCGTGGCTCAGCACCGTGCAGATCACCTGCGTCTCGTGCTTAAAGCCCGGCACGAACAAGGGGCGGAGCGGGCGGTCGATCAGCCGGCTGGTCAGCGTCTCTTTCTCGGTCGGCCGCGCCTCGCGCTTGAAAAAGCCGCCTGGGATCTTGCCGGCAGCGTAGTATTTTTCCTGGTAGTGGACGGTCAGCGGGAAGAAGTCGAAGCCTTCCTTCGGCTTTTTCTCAAACACCACGGCGGCCATGACGCTGGTCTCGCCATAGGTGGCGACAACGCAGGCATCGGCCTGGCGGGCAATCTTGCCGGTTTCGAGGGTCAGCGTGTCATGCCCCCACTCGATCGATTTTTTCACATGATTAAACATCTCTGTTCCTCTCCGGCGGGACCCCCTGGTCAGCCGCCGCCTGTATCGGGCATGGGATGCGCCCGGACCCCGTTCCAATCGCCGGCGCGCCCTGGGTCTATCGGAGCGCGGGCGCAACGGCCCTGTCGGGGGCACCGGCCCCGTCGGTCCGGCGCGCCACGGGGGCGCGCCCGGGATTGGTCAGCGGCGGATGCCGAGCCGGCCGATCAGGCTGCGGTAACGCGCCTCATCGTTGCGCTTGACATAGTCAAGCAGTTTGCGCCGCTGCGCCACCAGCTTTAGCAGCCCGCGGCGGGAATGGTTGTCTTTCTTATGCGTCTTGAAATGCTCGGTCAGGGTGCTGATCCGGCTGGACAGAATAGCGATCTGCACATCGGCGGACCCGGTGTCCCCGTCTTTGGTCGCGTATTCCTTGATAAGCTTTTCCTTCAGCTCGGGCGTGATCGACATCGGTATGCTCCTTCTACGGACAAGGGTCTGTCAGGGGG
>CALCPC010000073.1 GCA_937900975.1 uncultured Paracoccaceae bacterium | reverse complement strand
GCTCTATCCGATTTGCTATATGATCTATGCCAGTTTTCTGGACTGGAACCCAAGCCAGCGGATCGGCGAGGCGGAGTTTGTGGGGCTGCGCAACTACGCAAACCTGCTTTCGGACGCGAGCTTTCTTGAGAGCTTTTTTGTCACGCTGAAATTCGCCGCCATTGTCGTGTCGGTGGAAATGCTGGTGGGTGTCGGTCTTGCGCTGCTGCTGGACCGAAACATCCGCGGCATGTCGGTGCTGCGCACGCTGTTCATTCTACCGATGATGATTGCGCCCATCGTTGTGGGATTGATGTGGCGCTACATGTATCATCCGACAGTCGGGATCTTTAACCGCACGCTGAAAAACCTTGGGCTTGAACCGATCCCGTGGCTCTCGGACGGGGATTGGGCCTTCGCCTCGGTCATCATCGCAGATGTGTGGCAGTGGACGCCGTTCATCTTCATTCTGTCCTTGGCCGCGCTGCAATCCTTGCCCCGCTCGGCGATGGAGGCCGCGCGCATCGACGGGGCCAACGCCTGGCAGATGATCCTCTACATCAAGCTGCCGTTGATGATGCCCGTCTTGATTGTGACCGCATTGTTGCGCCTGATCGACGCCTTCAAGGTGTTGGAGGTCATCCTGGTCCTGACCAATGGCGGCCCGGGCCTGTCCACCGAGATCTTAAGCCTGCGCATTTCGCGCACCGCGTCAGAGTTTCGGGAGCTGGGGGTGGCGGCGGCGATGTCGAACTATCTTCTGATGCTGCTTCTCGTCATCACGCTGGCCATGTTCTTCTACAACAAACTCGCCGAGGCCCGGGCCGCCCGCCTGCGCGCCGCGGCTGCGGGGGATGCCTGATGTCAAACACCACCTATGACCGCCAGAACCCGGCGTTTTATGCGTTGATCGTCGCCCTGGTTGTGATGGCGATCGGGCCCATTCTGATGATGCTGATCACGTCGTTGAGGCTGAATGTCGACATCATGTCGGACACGTCGAGCCTGTTGTTCATGCCGACGATCCGCAATTACGAGACCGCGCTTTGCGACATGCTGTGGTACGAGCCCGGGCATGTCGACTATTGCGATCCGACCTTCGGGCGGGCGCTGGTCAATTCGCTTGTCATTTCGCTGGTCGCGACGGCGCTGACCTTGGTGAGCGGCTGTATGGCGGCCTATGCGCTGGTGCGGTTCCGCTTCATGGGGCGGGACACGGTGGCGATGACGACGCTTATCATGCGCATGGTCCCGCCCGCGGTCCTGCTGGTGCCGGTGTTCGGGATCTGGACGTTTCAGTTCCGGCTGGACGGCACGACCGGCGGGATCATCCTGATCTATGTGGCGATGAACCTGCCCTTTGTGATCTGGATCTTGCAAAGCTTTATCGTCCAAGTGCCGATCCAGTTGGAGGAAGCCGCCCGGATGGACGGTGCGGGACCCTTTCAGGTGTTCTTTCTGGTCGTCCTGCCGATCATCCAACCGGGGCTTGCCGCCGCCTCGATCTTTACGTTCCGGATTGCGTGGAATGAGTTTCTGCTGGCCAATGCCTTGGCCGACCGGAAGTCGCGCACCGTCCCGGTGACGAGCGTGAACTCTCTGACCGAGTTCGATATCGACTGGGGGGCGATCATGGCGACGGGGATGCTGCTGGCCATTCCGCCGATCATCTTCACCTTTGTCGCCTCGCGCCAGATCATCACCGGCATGACCGCCGGGGCGGTCAAGGGGTGAGCGATGTGGGAATGGATGCTTGCCCCCATCGATCTTGGCCGCGCCCATGACGTCGCGCCGCTCGTGGCCTGGCACGGGCGGGTGATGACCTTGGCCTGGGGGATTATGGTGCCCCTCGGCGTGCTGGCGGCGCGGTACTTCAAGGTTCTGCCAGGGCAGGACTGGCCGCGCCAGCTCGACAATCAAGTGTGGTGGGTGACGCATCGCGTGATGCAATACGGTGCGGTTGCGCTGACGCTTTTGGGCCTGTTCCTGATCCTGCAAGACCGCCAGGATCACGCGGGCTCCACCATACACCGGTTGCTGGGGTACACCATCCTTGTGATTGCCGCCTTGCAGGTCACGGGCGGGTTGTTGCGCGGTGGCAAGGGGGGGCCGACCGACCGGACTGGGGGCGCCAGCGATCATTTTGAGATGACGCGGCGCCGCATCGCGTTCGAGGTGATCCACAAGGCTTTGGGATACTCTGCGCTGCTTCTCACGGTATCGACGGTCGTGACGGGGTTGTGGCTGGCCAACGCGCCGCACTGGATGTGGCTTGCGATGGCGGTTTGGTGGTCGGTATTGCTGACGGTCGCGATCTTGCTGCAGCGCCGGGGCATGGCGTTGGACACCTATCAAGCGATCTGGGGCCCGGATCCAGAGCTGCCGGGCAACCGGATGACGCCCATTGGGATCGGTATCGCGCGGCGACGCGGGTAGAGAAAAAGGCGCGGCGACGCGGGTTGAAAAAAACTGAACGCCGAACCGCGGCGCGGTTTGCGCGGCGGTGCACCGAACGAAAGCGCGCAGCGGCGCCCGGTTGGGTGCGCCCCGGGGCTGAGTGGCGAGCGGGGGGGTCATCCTGGCGGCTGTGCAATGACCTCGGTCCTGCGCGCCGGTTTCGGCGCGGTTCGTCTGCGAAGCGGGGCCTAGGGGATTTGGACGCCACTTCGGTTGAGAGAGACGGCGTAAAGGCTTGTTGTTGCTGTGATAAAAAGCCGGTGCTTGCCCCGCCCGCCAAAGCAGATGTTCGACACAACCTCCGGCACCCGCACCGTACCCAGCAGCGTGCCCCCGGGCGACAGGCAATGCACCCCGTCGCCCGCTGAGGACCAAAGATTGCCATCCTGGTCGCAGCGAATACCATCCGCGGCGCCTGGCGCGATGCTGTGAAACACCGCGCCGCCCGACAGACCGGTATCGGTCACATCGAAAACCCGGATGTGTTGGGGGTCGTCGCTGAACATCCGGCCGGTATCGGCCACGTAAAGCCGGCTTTCATCGGGTGAAAAGGCAAGGCCATTGGGGCAGGCGGCGTCGGTCACCATCGCCATCATCGCGCCGGTCGCGGGGTCGACGCGGTAGAGGGTGCAGGGAAGTTCCTGCTCGGCGCGGTGGCCCTCATAATCGGTCATAATCCCGTAATGGGGGTCGGTAAACCAGATCGTGCCGTCCGATTTCACAACCACATCGTTGGGTGAGTTGAGCCGTTTGCCCTCGAACCTGTCGGCGATAACGGTGATGGTCCCGTCAAGCTCGGTCCGCGTGACGCGGCGGCTCCCATGCTCGCACGAGATCAGCCGGCCCGCGCGGTCGCGGGTGTGCCCATTGGCGAAATTCGAGGGTGCGCGGTAGGTCGAGATCCCGGCCCCGGGCGTCCAGCGCAAAATCCGGTTGTTCGGGATGTCCGAAAAAAGAAGGCAATCGGCATCGCCGAACCAGACGGGCCCTTCGACCCAATCGAACCCGGTGGCGAGTTGTTTGACCGGTGCATTGCCCAGGACGTAGGTGTTGAAAACGGGCTCGTAGGCTTCGAAAAACGACTTGGGGATCCTTGGGGTGGCGGCGGGCGATGTTATCGTTACCATAGGCCCACACCGCGCCGAAAGGAACCCCGATGACGATGACCGTGCCCAGCCTAACGCTTACCCATGATGCCGTTCTCGCGATGCTGAGCGCGTGCGTTGCAAAAGCTACAGCGATGGGGCAGCCGCAATGCATTGTGATCGTCGATCAAAGCGGCGTGGGGCTGGGTGAAATCCGGATGACCGGCGCCAAGTATCTGAGCCGGGCGAGCGCGCTGTCCAAGGCGCGGACGGCCGCCTCGATCGGCGCGGCGACGACCGACATTCCCGAGGCCGTGCGCCCGGCGATTGCAGCGGCGACCGCGGGCGCTGTTACCGGTCTGCCAGGCGGGTTGGCGATCCGCAACGACGGCGTGTTGGTGGGCGGGATTGGCGTCGGCTCGGGCAGCGG
>CALCPC010000072.1 GCA_937900975.1 uncultured Paracoccaceae bacterium | reverse complement strand
TCTCAAGATCAGCAGGATGCTGATCTTGAGACAGCGATTTCTGATGATGACTGACCTGCTTTGAACGGAAAATGCTCTAAGTCCGGCGGCCAAGCGTCAAGGGGCTAAGCGCGGCCGCTCAGGCCTCGCTTGCGGTCAAGGCCGCGTGCATCAGTTCCGCGCGGCGCCAATCTTCCTCGGTATCGATATCCTGAACCCGGTGGCGCGGCAGCGGCAGGCCGATGGATGCGGGCCCAAAGATCGGGCCCGCGGCGGCCCATGTGGCCGCCTCGGCCCAATAGAACTGTCCGGCATCGTGCCAGGCGTCCTCTAAATCCTGGCTGCGGGTCAGCGCGTGTTCGGGCGCGATCATCGCAACCCGTCCCGCCGCGTCGCGGCGCAGCGCGCGCTGGATCGGAAAGCCGAAGCTTGTGACAGCGAATGTATAGGCGATCCCGGCTGTCAGCGCCGCATCCCCCCGGCGCAGATCCTCGGGCCGCAAAAAGGGCGCGGTGGCGTAGATGCAGCACACCCGATCCTGGGGCGCCGCGCCCAACGCCGCAATGGCATGGGCGATGACGGGTTGGGTCGGTGTGTGATCGTCGGCAAGCTCCGGCGGGCGGCGAAACGGCACCTCCGCCCCCGCGGCCCGCGCGGTATCGGCGATGGCCTCATCCTCGGTCGAGACGACGATGCGGTCGAAGACACCCGCCTCCAGCGCGGCCTTGACAGACCAGGCCAGCATCGGACGCCCAGCAAAGCGGCGCACGTTCTTGCCTGGCACGCGTTTAGAGCCGCCGCGCGCCGGGATCACGGCCAGCCTCATGCCAGCAGCTGGGTCAAGGTCTCGATCACCCTGTCCTGCTCGGCCTCGGCCAAACTGGGGTAAAGCGGCAGGCTGATGGCCCGCCGATAATAGTCTTCCGCCGCCGGACACTGACCCGGCCCATGACCCAGCGCCCGGTAATAGGGTTGGAGGTGCACGGGGATATAGTGCAGGTTCACGCCGATCCCCGCCGTGCGCAGCCCTTCGAAAACCGCCCGATGCCGCGCCGGATCATCGAGACAGACGACATACAGGTGGTAGGCGGAATAGACCTCCGGCGCCTGCGCCGGCGGGGTCAGCGCCAGACCGGCCAGCGCCTGATCATAGCGCGCGGCCAGCGCATGGCGGCGCGCCACATAGGCGTGGAGGCGCTGAAGCTGCGCCCGGCCCAGCGCGGCGTGCAGATCCGTCATGCGGTAGTTTAGACCAAGCTCCAGTTGCTGATAATACCAGGGCCCGTCCGAGGCATGGGTCATCAGCGCGGCATCCCGCGTGATGCCATGTGTGCGCAGCCTTGCCATCCGGGCGGCCAGGCCGGCGTCCTGCGTCATTGCCATCCCGCCCTCGGCCGTTGTGATGATCTTGACCGGGTGAAAGCTGAAGACGCAGATATCGCTAAAGGCGCAATCGCCGACGGGCCGGTCGCGATAGCGCCCGCCGATGGCGTGGCTTGCGTCCTCCACAATGCGGATATCATGGGCACGGGCCAGCGCTGCGATCTCGGCCATGGCGCAGGACTGCCCGGTCATGTGAACGGGCACCAGGATCTTGGGCAGGCGGCCCGCGGCTTTGGCCACGCTCAGCTTCTCGGCGAACCGCTGGGGGCAGAGGTTATAGGTCGCGGGATCGATGTCGACGAAATCGACATCGGCGCCGCAATAGCGCGCGCAATTGGCCGAGGCGACAAACGTGTTGGGGCTGGTCCACAACAGGTCGCCGGGGCCGAGATCCAACGCAAGGCAGGCGATATGCAGTGCCGAGGTCGCGCTGTTGACGGCAACGCCATGCGCCGCGCCGACCGCCGCCGCCACCGCCGCTTCGAACTTTGGAACCTCGGGCCCTGTGGTCAGAAAATCCGATTTCAGGACCTCGATCACGGCGGCGATATCTGCGTCCTGGATGTCTTGGCGACCGTAAGGGAGCATCAGATCGCTCCGATCTTGTCGGCGTTGGCGGCGATCCAGGTCTTCAGCGTC
>CALCPC010000071.1 GCA_937900975.1 uncultured Paracoccaceae bacterium | reverse complement strand
TGCGTTGCGTTTTTTTTTTCTCTGTGCGCTGCGTGCCTCCTCCCCCCCCCCCCCTTTTTCCCCCCCCCCTCCCCCTTTCCTTCCCCCCCCCCCCCCCCCGCCGCGGGCTGCACGGCCGCCGAAATCGTGAAATCCGTGGTCCTGCGCAGCCCCGAAACAGGGGAGCATTTTCTGTTCCTAACCGCTGGCAGCAACCGGGTGGATCTGGGGCGGGCGGGCGCGGTGGCCGGCCAGACGGTGGAGATGGCCGACGCCGAGAGCATTCGGCGCATCACCGGGTTTGCCATTGGCGGCGTCAGCCCTTTCGGGCACCTCACGCCGCTGCGTGTCTGGATCGACCCAGAGATCCTGGGTTTCGCGACCGTATGGGCCGCGGCCGGCACGCCGCACCACATTTTTGAGATCGAGCCTGAAACGTTGCGCGCCGCAACGGAGGCTGTCCCGGCTGCGTTCACGCTTTAGCGCGCTTGGCGACTGACCCAGGGTCCGGGCCGGCTCTAAGCGTCGGTCCCTGCCCCTCACACCGCGCCGCGGCGGCAGATCCACGGGGCGTTTTGGCCGGTCCGATCGGACCGCGAAAGATCGAGCGCCGGCGGGCAGCGCCGCACCTCTTCAGGCCGCGTCATCGGTCCCGACATCCGCTTTGCCACGCGCCCCGCCGCAGACCCAATAGGGCCTAACCCGCCCCTTCCAAAAACGATAAGACAGAGCGCGCGGCGCGGCGCCCCGGATCCTCGCCGCCCCGGCCAAGACGGCGCATGGCCTCCGCAGAAAGCGCGGCCTGTGCTTCGGCGAGGTCGCCATCCAAAAGATAACGCTTAACCTCTGCGGCGATCGGCCCGGGACGACAAGCCCCTTGAAAATACTCGGGCACGGCGCGTTTGCCTGTCACCAGGTTTACCAGGGTGGCCGTCTCCACCCGCACCATCTGGCGCACGATCAGGGCGGTCAGCCAATTCGTCTGGTAGGCCACAATCATTGGGGTGCCGGCGGCGGCGAGTTCCAATGAAACCGAGCCCGACGCCGCAATCGCAACGTCAGAGGCCGCGAAGGCCGCCAGCTTTTCAGCGCGGCTATACTCGGACGGATCCAGGAAAACCGGCCGGCCCGGCGCATCGTGGAACAGCGCGCGCACAGCCTCGGCCCGCGCGCCCACCATCGGCAAGACCGGGCGCAGATCGCGAAATTGGCGGTGCAGCAGGTCGAGCGTCTTGCGAAACACCGGCCCGATCCGCGCAACCTCACCCCGGCGCGATCCGGGCAGCACGGCGATCAAGGGTTCCGCTGGCGCCAGCCCGGCCTTTGCGCGGAACGCGAGTTTTTGCGCGCGGTCGGGCGTTTCAACCACGGCGATGGGGTGGCCGACAAAATCGGAGGTCATCCCAGCCGCTTTCATAAGCGGCGGTTCAAAAGGCAAAAGCACCAACACATGGTCGACAACCCGCGCCATTTTCTTGGCGCGCCCCGGCCGCCAGGCCCAAACCGACGGCGCGACGTAATGCGCCGTGCGCAGCGTTGGAAGGCGCTTGCGGGCGCGGTGCGCGACGCTAAGACAAAAATCCGGTCTGTCGATGGTGATCAAAACTTCCGGCTT